>NZ_JBKBVB010000188.1:0-4986 GCF_046289595.1 Pseudorhodoplanes sp. | reverse complement strand
GCTGGCTCGGCGGATTCTCCTATCTCGCGCTGGTGCTGCTCACTCTCCTCATTGGCCTGCGCACCGTATTCGTCGCAACGCCGTGGCAGCGCTATTTCATTCCGGTGATGGCTACCTTCACCGGCGTCGCAGCCGAAGGAATGGTGATCGATACCGACCACTGGCGGCACTATTACCTGTTGCTTGGACTGGTCTGGGGCTTCTCGATCGCGACCATGAACTTCAAGCGTCGTCCCGCGCAAATGCCGGCAGCCGCCTGAGACCGCGCAGCGGGCGCTGCCTACTTGCGCGCGGCGATATAGGCGTAGCTTGCCACTGCCCGCCAGTCGTTCCGGCGCGCCAGCGCAGTGAAGCGCGCATGGATATCGCGTATGACCGGAAAGCGATCATAATAGCCATGACCGTAGAACGGAATCACCGCCACGTCCCGATAGCCGATCCGTTGCAGCATTGGCTTCATCGTGCCTTCGCTCGCCACAGTCCAGCTATAGCGCGCCGGGAAAACCGGATCGTCGTTGTCGGTGCGATTGCGGTAGATCAGCTTGACGATCCTCGCTGCAAGGGCGTCCGGCAGCAGCCGGTTGAGAACGAAGGGAAACGCATAGAGCGTCGGAATGAAAGCGAGCGCCACCCCGCCCGGCGCCAGCAAATCATAAAGATTGGCCCAAGCGCGCTGTCCGTCGGCGACATGTTCGAACACCATCCGCGAGAAGGCGAGATCGAAATGATCGCGCAATTCGGAAACGACGGAAATGTCGCCGGCGATATCAAAACAGGCCTTGCGATAGCCGTCCGGCAACACGTCGAGTTCGGTCTGCGAAATGTCGTTGATCGTCATCTCGATCCCGAGCGCCTGCAACTCACCGGCCTTGAACAGCGGATCGCGGCCGCCACCGACTTCCAGCAGCCGTTGCGCGTGGAAAATGTGCGCCAGTCCGCGCACCACATATTCGTAATTGTCCCAAGCCCAGTCACGGTCGTTGCGTACGCCGAGACGGGCGAAGGCGTCCGCGAGGCTATCGTCGCCCTCGATGCCGCTCAGGATGTCGCCTGGGGTCCGATCGAGCATGAGGCCTCCATAAGCGCGTTTTTGTGCGTCGATTCCGGCGTGGCCGTACGGCCGGCAACGCTTGAGAGTTCCTTAAACCGCAGGCGTTTAGGATGTCTTACGCGCGGACCGAGATTTAGATCGGCCGCACCCGCATGGATCCGTCACTGATGTCCGCTGCCACCTCCAACCCCGCGTTATCCGGCCGTACCGACGCGGCCGCGGAATCCGCAGCGTCCGGCGCCTCGGGGCGGTTCCTGTCGCTGCCCTATCTGTTCCTGCGGGCGACCACCGCCGGCGGCGGCCTCGTTGGCGGGCTTGTCCAGACCTTTGTCTTCGCGCGCATCCTCGACCCGGAACGGTTCTCGATCTTCATTCTGGTCGGCACGCTGGGCATCGCGCTGTGGCTTTCCGATATCGGGCTGGTCAAGATCATCTTCGTGCGCATGCGCGCCTGGCTGCTCGGTGGCGCACAGCCCGGCGCAAGCGTGGTGTGGCATGCCACCGCGATCGTGATCCTGTATTTCCTGCTCGGGATCGTCAGCACAATCCTGTGCTTTGTCGGCGCGCTCGCGTTCGGCGCCGGCGTCTATGGCGGGCTCGAGCTCGCGCTGTTCTTTCTTTTCACTGCGATCACCCTGGTTTGGTTTGCGTTGCGCAATATCAGCCTTGCAGTCGACGACTTTATCTTCTTCGAGAGCATGGAGGCGACGCGCCGTATCCTGCATGTCGGCTTCATGCTGGCGACGCTGCCATTGATCGGCCTGCCGCTGATGGCGTTTCTGGTAATCGCCAATCTGATCTGGGTGGTGCTGTTCGTGGTGATGATCGCGCGGCTCTCCCGCAAGGGCGCGTTGCAGCCGACCGTCGCGGGCTTCCCCCGACATCTGCGCTCCTTCTTCCGTGACAACAGGAAAGAGGTGGTGCAGGGCGGCACCTATGCGGTCAACGAATTCTATCTCTACAATTTCTCCTATGCGATCGTGCCGGTCGCCTATGGCCTCGGCGCCCCGACCATCATTCTCGATACGCTGTTCAAGGTGATGCGCGGCGCCACCGTGCTCTATTCCGCCGCGAGCGATGTGGCTTTGCCGCGCCAGACTCGCGCCCATAACGAAGGCGACCGGCGCACGCTGATCCTCTCGACCTGGATGGCGGCCGGCCTGGCAAGCCTGCCGGGCATCGTCATCGGGATCGCACTCGTGTTCTTCTCGGAACCGATGTTCCGCCTCCTGCTCGGCAATTCGGCGGTGATGCCGAAGCCCATCGTCGATCTGATGATCGTACTTCTGGCCGCCAATCTGATCCAGACCGTGTCAAACTTCCTTCTGATCCACACCGGCTATTTCAAGGTGATCGCGCGCGTCAGCGTGCTGGTGAGTCTCGCCGCGACGCTGGTCGCCGGCATTGCCATTGCGGTGGGGGCCGACCTGACCGGCTTCATCCGGGCCTTCACCGCGATCTATGTGGCGAGCTCGCTGTGCTACCTGACGCTGGCGCTGCGTGGTCCGCTGGCCAAGAAAAGCTGAGCCGGCAACCGTGAGCCGGAAACGCCGGGCCGGACCGGCCGCCCCGGACGCGATCCGCGGTTGCGCCGCCACGGCGGCATCCCTATAACGGCGCCGTCGGAGCGTGGCGCAGCCCGGTTAGCGCACTAGTCTGGGGGACTAGGGGTCGTGGGTTCAAATCCCGCCGCTCCGACCATTTTTCAGATGTCCGGCCCGGCCAGAGCGACCTGACGTGGTCCCGGTGTACCCTCCGTCACTCCTTCAGGCTCATAATATAGGCCACGAGGTCGTCGGCCTCGTCGCGCTGCAATATGAAGTTCGGCATATTGTCATGATTTGAGCGCAGGAACACATTGAGCGAAAGTGGCGTCGTGGACGGGCGCCTTGCGACATCGATGAAGTCGGGTCCCTGCCGCGGCGCGCCCGAGGGCGTGCGGGTGATCGCATGGCATTCGGAGCACCACGCTTCCGCCAGGCGCCGGCCCGCCGCCGGATCGCCGATTGGTTGAGCCGATGCTTGTCCGGCCATCATCACGCCGAAAGCAACCAGCAACCAGACCAGTCGAGACATGGACCGAACCTCCGCAGCCATGTGACCGAGAGGAGCTGCACCGGCTTTGATCCCGATCAATGTCGGATCCTTGCCCCTGCCCGATTTTCACCGGAGGAGGACCAAAATGACCACGATTTCCGGCAAAGCCGATCCCGTGGTGCGGGCGGTCACATTCAACGACGTCGCCGAATCACTGATCGCGGGCCTGCGGGATTTCCAGGCCGCGCCGTGTTACGGCATGGCGCTCGGGGCGATCTATTGCGCCGCCGGAATCGCGATCCTGCTGAGCGTCACCAGCCTTGGCATGAGCTACCTCGCCTATCCTTTGGCCGCGGGCTTCGCCCTGCTCGGCCCCTTCGTGGCAGTCGGCTTCTACGAAATCAGCCGCAAGCGCGAAGCCGGCGAAACCGCAACTTTCTCGGATATTATAAAGGCGATGACCAGCCGTGGCGAGATCGGCTGGATGGCGTTTGTGACACTTTTCATCTTCATCATGTGGATGTATCAGGCGCGCTTTCTGATGGCGCTGTTCTTCGGCCTGAACGCCTCCTTCACGTCCCTCACGCAGTTCATCGCCGTGGTGCTGACTACCAATACAGGTCTGCTTTTTCTGCTGGCCGGCAACATGATCGGTGCATTTCTGGCAGTCGTGCTGTTCTCGCTAACCGTGGTGTCGTTTCCGCTGCTGCTCGATCGCGACGTGGATTGCGTGACCGCGATGGTGACCAGTGTGCGCGCCGTGGTCAGGAGCCCGGTGCCCCTGCTCGGCTGGGCGGCCATGATCGTGGTGTTGCTTGTGCTCGCGGCGCTGCCGTTCTTTCTCGGCCTGATCGTGGTGCTGCCGGTGCTTGGCCATACCACCTGGCATCTCTACAGACGCATCATCATGCCGGCACCGGCGGCTGCGAACTAATGCGGTGAATTCATTCGGCCCGGCTAGGGTCTTGCATGCAGGCCGAGCCAGCGCGATTCGAAACTGATTTCGTTCCCCAGCGGCGACGGCCAGGAAGCAGGCTCGGCCGTCCTTGCCGGGACAGCGGCATTGCGGCCGTCCGTTTCTGATGCGGCATTTTCCTTGGCTGAGACAGCGGCCTCCTCGTCGGAGGCGGCGGCTTGCGCACGGCGCGCGGCTTGCGCATCGGACGCGCGCGGTGCGGCCGCGTCCGTCGATTTCGGCCAGTACAAGGATTCCCGCGGCATCATCGGCTTGCCGCGGTACCAGCATTTTCGGCCGTCGAGGATGCGGTAATACCAGTGGCCGCCGCCCTTCACGTCAGGCTCGGCCGCACACGCAATCGTCTCCGCGTTCAACATCGAGGCCGGCAGAGCGGCGAAGGCAAGCAAACCGCCGCCGAGTATCTGCGCAAGGATCAGCACACGTTTCATTCCGGACTCCTCTTTCTGAGGACCGATGGTCTCCAAGAGCTGCCCGCAGACGGGACCATCCAAGTGTGGTCCCGCCGTGAATGATCGCAGTCAAAATCAGGGAAAGGTGATGTCGCGCGCCGCTCCGGGCGGTGTCCGGACACCCCGCGCGGAAAAATTTGTGCGTCCCGTTCTTCATGTGGCGCTTTCGCGCAAATTCCGGTTGACCCAGGTCAACGCGTTTTCGGGACATCCGGCGCATGATGCGTCAAATTTCGGGAGGACGTCATGAAGGTCGAACAGATTCACCACGTCGCCTATCGCTGCAAGAATGCGAAGGAAACAGTGCAATTCTATCAGAGAGTGCTCGGGATGGATTTCCTGATGGCGATGGCGGAAGACCGCGCGCCGTCGACCAAGGCGCCCGATCCCTATATGCATGTGTTTCTCGATGCCGGGAACGGCAATATCCTCGCCTTCTTCGAGTTGCCGAAGTCGCCGCCGATGGGCCG
>NZ_JBKBVB010000043.1:0-33772 GCF_046289595.1 Pseudorhodoplanes sp. | reverse complement strand
CGTGAGCGCTGAGGCCGCATGACAATCTTAACCGAACCTTTCTGGCCCGGCTCAAGGTGCATTCAACGCCCCAGTTGTAAGAACCGCGCCATCGACATTTGAAGGGAGCGTTACGCGCCATGCAAAAATTGCCATTCGCCAGCTGCAATCGTCACCGCGCGATCATGATCGCCGCGCTCGGCGTCGTCATTGTCACCGCAAGCGCTGCCCCGGCTCAGATTCTCGGACCGCAATCCGCGAACCCTGCCCTGGCAAGTCCAGCCACGCTCGCCCCGGCGATCGATGCGGCAAAGACCCTTGCTCCGCTCGGCCTGACACCGCAGGGCAAAGTTTATGCAAAAAAGAAGCACTCCGAAGTGACGGCAATCACCAAAGAGGGGCGCCCGGTCCGGGTCGAGTTTGACTGGGCCGGCCGCGTAAAATCGGTCACCGACGCCAACCATCGCAAGGGTGGCACCGCAGGCGCGGTCGTGCCAGGGCCGGACCGGCTTGCCAGCCTGGTTCAGGCAGCAGGATTCGAGCCGCTCGGGCTTGCCGAGACCAAGCGTCATCACGCCGTTATGCGCGCCAGGAACCGGCAGGGCGAGACGCTCGAGCTGCACATCGATGCGTCGGGAGTTATCTACAAGCAGGTATGGTTGCGATAGACTTGAAGTTCATGCGGAAAGGCAGCCATGGGCATTCGCAACCTGTTTGTGCTTGCTGCAATTGCGCTGGTCCATCTCGCGACGCAGGCACCGGGCCAAGTCCTGCTTGGGTCCGGTGCGGCGCCCGAAAGCGTGATCGAGGGACCGGTCGCGGAAGTGTTCGGCGCTCGCCTTATCGTCGCAAGCGAGCGCGGGCGCATTCTCGTCGATCCGGTCGGGCGTGACGAAGCGCTGCCGGTCGTACCAGGCGAGCAGATAACGGCAACGGGAAGTCTCTCGGACCAAACGCTCGCCGCGAGTCGCATCACTCGCAGCGATGGCACGATTTTGTTTCAGGCGGTACCGCAAACGTCGCCGGCCACACCCGCCACGGATGGACGCGCCATCCTCCAGGCGCTGGCAGCCTTGCAACTGAAGCCGGCCGGGCCGCCCGTGCGCAAGAAGCATCACACTGAAATACTCGCCGTGATGGCGGACGGACGGACCGTATATGTTTCCTTTGACCGCTTCGGGCGTATCGACGAGATCGAGGATGCAACATACAATAAGGCGGCGATTGACGCAGGGCGAGGGCTGACGGAAGCCGACTACCGCGAGATCGCCAAGAAAGCCGGGTTCCTGCCGCTCGACGATTTCGAAGTCAAAAAACGCCACATTGAGTTATTGACGCGGAACCGCGCCGGCGAGCTGGTCGAACTTCACATCGACCGGTCTGGTTATATTTATAAGCAAGTATGGGTGAGATGATCGAACGGAAGATGCCGCCAAAGCGCGCGCAAGGTTAAACGACACGTCGCATACTGTGAGGCTGCAACACGTGCGCATCCTGCTTGTTGAAGACGACCGGCCGCTTGCCCGCGAGCTGGTATCGCTGCTGCAGCGGTCCAATTTCGTGGTGGACGTCTGCGAATCGGGCTTATCCGCGCGCGACCGCGAGGATATTGCGTCCTTCGATGCCGCGGTGCTCGATCTCGGTCTGCCGGATATAGACGGCGTTGCCGTCTTGTCGGCCTGGCGGGCTCGCTCGCAAAATCTTCCCGTTCTGATTCTGACCGCGCGGGACCGCTTTTCGGATCTGGTTGCCGGTTTCAAATCGGGAGCGGATGACTATCTCAAGAAGCCATTCCGCAACGAAGAATTGATCCTGCGGCTATTCGCCCTGATTCGGCGCGGCGCCGGTCATGCGCAGACGCATATAGACGTGGGCGGGCTGTCGCTGGAAACCGCCTCCGGCACGATTGCCCTTAACGGCCTGCCGTTGCGGCTGACCGCGTTTGAAGGCCGCGTTCTACGGTACCTCATGCATCGGCGCGATGCTGTCGTGAGCCGCACCGAATTGAGCGAACATGTCTACGGCGAAGACATCGATCGCGACTTTAACAGCCTCGAAGTCGTCGTCAGCAGACTGAGAAAGAAGATTGGCGCAGTTCGGATCGAAAGCATTCGCGGCGAAGGCTATGTCCTCAGAACCTGCGAGGACGCCTAGGTCTTCGCTCGTCAAGCGGATTGTCATGGCCGCGACCATGTCGACCGGCCTTGTTTTGGTTGTGGCTCTTCTCGCCGCGCTGCTGCTGCTCAAAGCGCACCATGAGCGCGCATTCGATGCGCGTCTGTCGCTCGAAGCGCAAGCCCTCCTTGTCGGCCTGTCGCGAGACAAGGAAGGCATCCTGATCATCGGGACATTGCCTGAAGACCCCCGATATCAGGACCGCTTGTCCGGCCGATACTGGATCGTACGCGATGCGAGCGGGATTCTGGCGCGATCGCGGTCGCTCGGCACGTCTGATATCGCACTGTCGGCTGACGCAACGCACGCAACCGGCCCGAACAATGAAAAATTACGAGTAGTATCGCTCACCCATCCTCAGGACACACCGATTCCAGGTCTCAAGGTTATCATAGCCGGCGCCCAGAGCGATGTGGATCGGGCCCTCGTTGCCGAGGCCGCGGCGCTCACTGCGGGCACTGCGGCCTTGGCCGCACTCCTGATCGTCGCCTTATGGTGGCAGGTCAACCGCAGCCTGCGTCCCTTAAATCGGCTTGTCTCGGACATCGCCGCGCTGCAGGACGGCCGGATCGAAAAGTTGCCCGCCGCTGAATATGTAGAATTGTCCAAACTGACCTCGGTGATCAACGATCTATTGCAGCACAGCCGCAGCCTGGTCGCCAATTACCGGGAAAGCACAGCCAAGCTGGCACACGCGCTAAAGACGCCGCTCGCGGTGATCGCGGCGCGCGCGGATCAGGGCGGCGAACACCCGGACGCCAAAGTGATGACCGCGGTTGCCTCCATGCGCCGCCATATCGATCGTAATCTAAAAAGAAGTCGGTCTGCGGCGCGCTCTCCTTCTTTCGCGCGGAGGGTCAAGATCGCTCCAGTTGTCTCGGAGTTGCTGTTCGCCCTCGGCCATGCCTATTCCGCTAAGAATCTTCAACAGCATCAATCGGTATCGTCAGGTCTGGAATTTGTGGGCGACCGGGAGGATCTGGAAGAAATGCTCGGCAATCTCATTGAAAACGCCCATAAATGGGCGAAAACCGCAGTGGCGGTTGCTGCCACGGCGCATGACGGGATCGTCGACATCACGGTCGAGGATGACGGACCGGGCCTTGGCTATCCCCTGGTTCCGCGGCCACAACCCGATCGAGAAGGAGACACGCAGACGGGCGAGGCCGCGCAGGGTCTCGGTCTGGCAATCACCCGGCAGCTTGCGGCGGGCTATCGTGGATCGCTGACCCTCGCGAATCGCAAAGGCGGCGGCACCATCGCGGTGTTGCGCTTGCCAAACACGGCGGGATCGTGATTGGTCGTGATTTTACGACCTGTGAAAGGCCGACTTCTTGAGCACCGGCACCGCTGGTTTCACCCGCAACACAAAACCCGTGGTCGGCGGCCCCGTCGGCGCCCGCGCCACGCTTGACGGCCGTTCCGTCATCCTTTTGACCGCCAACAACTATCTCGGCCTTGCCGGCGACCCGGAGATCATCGAGGCATCCTGCGCGGCGGCGAGGCAATATGGCAGCGGCACCACGCTCAATCCGCCGCTTGCGACCACACCCCTGCACGAGGCCCTGTGCGATACCATCGCACGCTTTCACGCCACCGACGCGGCGCTTCTGTTCAATTCCTGCACCGCCGCCAATGTGGCGGTGGCCTGCACACTTGCCGGCAAGGGTGACGTGATTTTCAGCGACCGGCTCAATCACGCCAGCATCATCGATGGCTGCCGTCTGAGTGCGGCGGAGACGCGCGTCTACAACAACCGCGATCTCGCCCATCTGGAAAGCCTGCTCCGCGCGCCGCATGACGGGGCAAAGCTTGTGATCACCGACGGCGTGTTCAGCATGGAGGGCGATGAAGCGGACCTGTCGGCCATGATCGCGCTCTGCAGGCACTATGGCGCGACGCTGGTGGTGGACGAGAGCCATGCGGCAGGCGTCACCGGGCCGGGCGGGCGCGGCACCGCCGCAGCGCAGAACTGTCTCGGCGAGGTCGATCTCTATACCGGCACGCTGTCCAAGGCGTTCGGCGGCTTTGCCGGCGGCTATGCCGCCGGGCGCGCCGATCTCATCGCCAAGCTGCACAATCACGGCCGCTTCTACATGTTCACCACCGCGATCACGCCCGCATCGGCGGCAGGCGCACGCGCAGCGATCGAGCGGGTGTTGCGCGACGACAGTCTGGTGCAGCGGCTGCGGGACAACACGGTCCGGTTGCGCGACGGCCTTGCTGCTCTCAGTCTCACCCTGCTCGGCCGCGATCATCCGATCACGCCGATTCTGGTCGGAGACGAGGGCAAGGCGCAGGCTTTCGGCCGCGCGCTGCTGAACGAGGGCGTCTACATCGGGGCAATCTCTTTCCCGATCGTTCCGCGCGGCGAAGCGCGGTTGCGGGCGCAGCCATCCGCGGCCCATTCATCCGCCGATATCGACGAGGCCGTCGCTGCAATCGGCCGCGCGGCGCGGCAGACCGGGGTGATCGGCTGAGCACGGACGGGCGGCGCTTGGCCGCCGCCAAAGCCATGGGCAGATGTAAAGAATCAGCTTGACGCGCGGGAAGCGAAATGGCCCGATCCGCCTCATAACAAGATCTTGGGAGGATCTCTGATGTCTCGCATGACCAGGGCCGCCGCTTTTGGCAGCGCGGCGTTCGCTGTTGCAGCATTGACGGCATTTTCACCGGCGGCTCACGCCCAGACCACCTTGACGATGTCGAGCTGGGTATCGCCGCAGCATCTCTTGACCAAAGACGTGCTCGCGGGCTGGGCGCAGAATGTCGAGAAGGCCACCAATGGCCGCGTCAAATTCAACATGCTGGCCAAGCATCCGTCTTCCCCGGCCGGCACCTTCGACGCGGTCCGCGACGGCCTGGTCGACGTCTCCTACGTGACGGCAAGCTACACGCCGGCGCGCCATGTGCTGCCGCTCCTGCCCGAATTGCCGGGCAGCGGCGCCACCGCCGAAATCAACTCGGTCGCCTTCTCCCGCATCCACTGGAAATATTTCCAGCCGATCGGCGAGTACAAGGGCGTAAAGCTGCTCGGCGTCTTTACCCATGGTCCTGGCCAGATGTTCAACACCAAGCGGCCGATCACCAAGGTCGAGGATCTGTCTGGGATGAAGATCCGCTCTGGCGGCGGCATTTCCGAACAGATGGCACGCGCGCTCGGCGCATCCGCCTTCGTCAAGCCGGCGCCCGAATCCTACGAATTGCTGAGCTCCGGCGTCGCCGACGGCACCTTCTTCCCGCTGGAGTCGATCATCTCGTTCAAGCTCGACACCGTCGTCAAACACGCCACGCTGTTCCCCGGCGGCTTCTACGGTTCGGCCTTCGGTTTCTTCATGAACGAGGACAAGTGGAATAAGCTGAGCAAGGAGGATCAGGCCGCCATCGAATCGGTCTCGGGCGAGGCGCTGGCCCGGCTCGCCGGCAAGGCCTGGGACAATACCGACCGCGCCGCACTTGAAGTGATGAAGAAGGCCAATATCCAGATCACCGAAGCGTCGCCTGAATTGATCAAGGGCGTGCAGGACCGGGCGAAGGACATCATTGCCAACTGGAAAAAGGCTGCCTCCGCCAAGGGCGTGGACGCTGAAAAGGTCTATGCCGAATTCCACGAGGAACTGAAGCGCGTCGCCGCCGGCCAGTAACGGCCGCCGGTGAGCGAAAAACATGTGAGCGCAAAAGTGTGAGCGCAAAAGCTTCTGACGGCGGCGTCTGGCTCGATCGTACGCTGGGCGCCGCCGCCGCGCTTCTGTTGTTCTGCCTGATGTTGATAACGGCCGTCGACGTGGTTGGCCGTTACATCTTCAACTGGCCGTTGCGCGGTGGCTTCGAGATTACCGAATTGCTGCTGCTGACGCTGATCTTCGCCGGACTCCCCCTGGTGTCGCGGGCGGACGAACACGTCACCATGGACTTTGTCGATGCCGCGCTCGGTCCGGGTGCGCGACGGATGCTGCGGAGGCTGGTCGACATCTTTTGCGGGATCATCATCGTCGGGCTCGCCTACCGGGTCTGGCTGCGTGCCGACAAGATCGCGGAATACGGCGATACGACCGAAGTCCTGCGGATCCCGGTCAGCCCTTTCGTCTATTTCATGGCGATCATGGTCGGGGTCACGGGCATCGTACACCTGATTAAGGCGCTGCTGCCGGCAGCCGAACGGCAGACCGCGTTCGATCCCAATAAGGCGAACACCGCATGACTGAAGCCATGGTCGGTCTCGGCATCATGCTGGTGCTGGCGCTGCTGCGCATCCCGATCGCGATCTCCATGGGGTTCGTGGGCTTTCTCGGCGTCGCCTATATGCGCGACTGGAATTTCGCGCCGGCCATGGCGATGGTCGAAACCAAGGTTTACGAGACTGGCCGCAACTACACGCTGTCGGTGATCCCGCTGTTCATCCTGATGGGCAATTTCGTGACCCGGGCCGGCATGTCGCAGGAGCTGTTTCGCGCGGCCAATGCCTTCGTCGGCCATCTGCGCGGCGGCCTTGCGATGGCGACCGTCGTCGCCTGCGCCGGCTTCGGCGGCATCTGCGGCTCCTCGATCGCAACGGCTGCGACCATGTCGAAGGTCGCCTACCCGTCGATGCGCGAACTCGGCTACAACGACCGCCTCTCCACCGGCGTGATCGCGGCCGGCGGCACGCTCGGTATTCTTATTCCACCGTCAACGCTGATGGTCATCTACGGCGTGATGACCGAGACCAATATCGGCAAGATGTTTGCCGCAGGCTTCCTGCCCGGCGTGCTGGCCGCCTTCCTGCTCTGCCTTGCGGTGCAATGGACTGTCTGGATGGACCCGAGTTCAGGGCCGCGCGGCAAGCGGGCCTCCTGGGGCGAGCGGATGCGTGCGGCCGAGGGCGTATGGGCGGTGGCGCTTCTGTTCATTATCGTCATGGGCGGCATCTATGGCGGCGTGTTCACCGCCACGGAGGGCGCCGGCATTGGCGCCTTCGGAGCATTTTGCATCGCACTTCTGCGGCGGGCCTTGTCGTGGCGCACGCTCCTGGACTCGCTGATCGAGTCCGGTCGCACCACCGCAATGCTTTTCGTCATCCTGATCGGCGCGCTGATGTTTGC
The DNA here is from genome assembly GCF_046289595.1 of Pseudorhodoplanes sp. Classification (GTDB taxonomy): domain Bacteria; phylum Pseudomonadota; class Alphaproteobacteria; order Rhizobiales; family Xanthobacteraceae; genus Pseudorhodoplanes. The sequence goes on along the minus strand of NZ_JBKBVB010000043.1, from coordinate 26,537 downwards.
CGAGTTCATCAATTACACCACGATGCCGCAGGATCTGAAAAATTTCGTGACCACGCTCAATGTACCCCCGATCATGGTCATTGCGGCGATCTGCGCCATCTATGTCCTGCTCGGCACCGCGATGGAAGAATTGTCGATGATTCTTCTCACCGTGCCGGTGTTCTTCCCGCTGGTCGTGCATCTGGGTTTCGATCCGATCTGGTTCGGCATTCTCATCGTCGTGGTGGTGGAAATCGGCCTCATCAGTCCGCCGGTCGGCATGAATCTGTTCGTGCTCAATGCCTTGCTGCCGAATGTGCCGACCACCACGCTGTTCCGCGGCGTTCTGCCTTTCGTGGTGGCCGACGTAATCCGGCTCGGGCTCCTGATCGCGTTCCCGGCGATCTCGCTGTGGCTGCCAAGCATGATGAGGTAGCTGGCCTGGCGAAAGCCGAGCGTCATGTCCGACACCGCAACACATTCGGGCCCCGGTGTCTATTTCGACGGCCTATCGGCGGCGCGTCACGATGTGACGGTTGCCTGCATGGCGGCCGGTATAGAGATTTGCGATCTCACCGGCCGGATCCTTGCCGAATGGCCCTATGATCGCCTGGCCCATCTCAACGCACCTTCGCATGTGTTCCGGCTCGGACTGCGCAACAGCGACCGGCTGGCGCGGCTTGAGATTGTCGATCCCGATCTCGCCGATGCCGTGGATCGCGCCACGCCGCTGATCGACCGGGCCGACCCGACCGATCGGGCCGGTCGGCGCGCCGTCGTTGTCTGGGGTTTCGTGGCGGCCGCATCGCTGCTTCTGGTTGCGTTCTATGGCGGTCCACGCATTGCGGACGGGATCGCCCGCCTGGTGCCGGACCATATCGAGCAGCATCTCGGCCGCGCCGGCGACCTTCGCTTCCGCGCCACCTATGACACCGGCACCGATGGTCGCCCTTTCGAATGCGGCGTCACAGCCTCGGAAAGTCCCGGAAAGGCGGCATTCGGCAAGCTCATGTCGCAGGTGACGCAAGCCTCCGGCCTGACGTTGCCGGTCCAGGCCGTGGTGGTCCGCCGCGAGGAGCCCAATGCCTTCGCGCTGGCCGGCGGCTCTGTCTACGTGTTGCAGGGTCTGATCGAACAGGCGCAAAGCGTCGATGAAGTGGCGGCGGTGATCGCCCATGAGCTTGGCCATGTCGCGAACCGCGACGGCATCCGCAGCGTGGTGCAATCGGCGGGCCTCTCGCTCGTTTTCGGTATCGTGCTCGGCGATTTTGTCGGCGGCGCCGCGGTGGTCGTGGCGGCGCACATGCTGATGGAGGCGAGCTATTCGCGGCGGCAGGAGATGGCGGCCGACGATTTTGCGCTCCGCACCCTGCAGGAACTGAATGCCGACCCCCGCGCCCTTGCGACCTTCCTCGAACGCGTCGCCCGCGCGCCGCGGCCCGGCATGTCAATTTTTCACGCGCATCCGTCGATTCCGGAACGGGTGGCGAGAATCAAGGCGGTTACGCCGTCGAAGCGCGGCGGCGCGCCGCTGCTCGACGAAGCCGAGTGGCAGGCGCTGCGGCGGATCTGCGCAGGCTGAAGGCGGTGCCTTGCGAAGCCAGCCCGGAAACCGCCGGCCGCGTTCCCGCATTGTCAGGCAACGTCGTGCTATAAGGTTGCCATGATCGAGCCCGCGCCCAACTCTGAACCCAAGCCCGAGTTTGAGGCCGCCGCAAATCCGATCCAGCTTGCTCCCGACGATCTGGAGGCGCTGCGGCGCGCCGTCGCCGCACTCGAACACCCGAGCCTCGCCGCGCGCCTCACCAACATGGTCGGCAAGCCGATCGAGCTGATCGGCTATGCCCTGCCCGAGACCGCGACCAATGCCATATCCGCGGCCACGACCAAGGCGCTGGAGATGGCGCTGAAGACCGCGCTGATGACGATGCGGCGCGACCCTCGCGCCGGCTCGCAGTTGCTGCACCGGGCGCTGGTCACGGCATCGGGTGCGGCTGGCGGCGCCTTCGGCCTTGCGACGCTGCCGATCGAACTCCCGGTCTCGACCATCATCATGCTGCGCTCCATCGCCGACATTGCGCGCAGCGAAGGCGAGGACCTGTCGAACCCGGAAGCGGCGCTCGCCTGCGTGCAGGTTTTCGCACTCGGCGGGCGCACCGGGTCGGACGATGCGGCTGAAAGCGGCTATTTCGCGGTCCGCGGGCTCCTGGCGAAATCGGTGACCGAGGCGGCGCGCTATGTCGCCCAGCGCGGCGTCGTTGCCGAGGGCGCGCCGGTCATGGTGCGCTTTCTGACCGAGATTGCGTCGCGCTTCGGCGTCGTGGTCACGCAGAAGACCGCGGCGCAGACCTTTCCCGTGATCGGCGCACTTGGCGGAGCTGCGGTGAATTACGCCTTTCTCGAGCATTTCCAGGATGTCGCGCGCGGACATTTCACCGTGCGCCGTCTGGAGCGGATCTATGGGAGGGACATTATCCGGAAGGAATATACCCGCCTTGCGGAAAACCGCTGACACATTGGGACGGCCATGTCTGGCCCCTCGCGAGGCCGGACTTGGGACGTTCGCGCGCAAGTGACGAGCCCGCCCTTGCGGGATGGAGCAGAAGCTCCTTCCTATCGGACCGGCACGGCACGCACTGGCACGTCGCCTCGCTCCCGTGCGCCAAGGTCGCCGTCGAGATTCGGACCAAGTTCGCGGTTCGAGGGGAAGTATCGCTCCAGCACGATCAGAATGGCGACGCATAATGCCGCCAGCACGAGCGCACTAACCCAATATGGAATCCCGAACATCGTGTGAAGGACCAGCCTTCCGCTGGAGACGCCAAGGAAGGTCTTCGACAAGGCCGGCTCCGCGTATGAATAGGCGACCGCCCCGGACAACGCGCCGATCAACGTAACGACGGCGTCGCGATAGCCGGCGCCGATCTGCGCCATGACCGTACCGGGACAGGCTCCCGCAAGCGCAATGCCCATGCCCAGGATGAGCCCGCCCACAATATCGGCGCCGTACAGCGTCGGCTTCGGCGCCAGCTTGACGAAGCCGAAACCGTTCAGCACCGCAAGCACGACGGCGCCGGTCGCAACCGCGGTGAGAAACACCTTCAGCATGATGAAGTTGCGCAGCTGCATCTGCCCGACGATGACTCCCGGCTCGAACACACGCGATTTTTCGAGTGCAAAGCCGAACACAATACCCATCAGAAGGCCGATCGATATAGCGGTGACGAGTGACATGACGTGTCTCCCCTTTTCGGTTTTTCAGATACGCCGCAGCGCCAGCATCGCGGTGGCGATGCCGCCCGCAAACATGGCGGCGACGGCAACGATCGAGCCGACCGCGAGTTGCGCCGTGCCCGACAGGCCATGTCCGCTGGTGCAGCCATCGGCGAGCCGCGCGCCGAACAGCATCAGAAAGCCGGCCATGAATGCGACGGCATAGCGGCGCGACGGTGAGCTTGAACCGAGCGCGCGCGCCCAGATCGGCGAGATCGGCTGCCGGCGGGCACCCGACAGCTTCATCGACACAAAGGCGCCGACAGCAACGCCGACCACCAGCGCGACCTGCCACCAGTTCTTTCCGGTCGTCGCGACATGACGAGCGACATAATCGATCTTCAGGATCGCCGGGTCGGCCCACGACATCACGAGGCCGCCTATCGTGACATAGGACGACGACGCACCGAGCGCGGTTTCGATAAGCAGAAAGGCCGGAATCTGCAGCAGGCCGATCACAATGCCGGCCACATAGGGCGACCAGGATTTTGCGGTGAGCGAGAGCATGACAGCGAGCTCCTTCAACAGGCTCCTGCGAGAGGCGCGTGCAACAGGCGACAAGCGCTGGGCCGAACGGTCAACATATTCAGTATATCTAATATGATAGGCCGCGCCTTTGACCTGGATCAAGGATGGCAAGCGCAACGCCGATGGCGGCCGGCGGCCTCGGCGATAATGCCGCAAGGCTGGTCAAGACGCCGTCTTGCGGCAATAATTTCTTCATGCCGAAACCGAACAGCTACCGCCCATTCCAGCCCGATCCCGCGCAAGTTGCGCTGATCCCGGAGATCTCCGGCAACGCGATCAACGGTCTCGGCGAATCTGCGCCGCGGCGCCCGCGCCTCGTCTATTGGGCACCTGATCCCGACACCATCCCCCATGGCGCGATGCAGCGCTGGTTCTACAAGGTCAATCCGGATCACCCGGCGCTGGTCCGCGCCCGCGAACAGCGCGCGCAGATGGCATCGGAGACGATGCCCGAGGTGACCGGCGCGCCGGTACAGCGCGTACCCGAGGACTGGAATGCGGCGCTGGCCGCACTGCCCGAGGATCGCCAATTCGGCGCGTCCGACGATCGGCTGTTCGACATGTGGGGCGTCGCGCAGATGGACCCGCACTGGGTCTATGAAGGCCAGACCGTCACGCAAAGCCGCATCATCATGCTCGGCTTCGCGCACGACTATGCCGAGATCGAAACAGCGCCCGAGCCGGAAGCCGGGGCCGAAGTCGTCAAGCAATATGGCCGCGCCATGCGCGCGGCCAAACGCGTCGCCGGCTGGCTGCGTCTGCAGGGCTGGGACGCCGAGCCGCTGACAGGCCCAATGACGTCGAAAGTCATGATGATCCCGCCCGCCATCGCTTGCGGCTTCGGCGAGCTCGGCAAGCACGGCTCGATCATCAATCAGGAATTCGGCTCCTCCTTCCGGCTCTCCGCGGTTTTGACCGATGCGCCCTTTGCGCCGACGCCGAAACGCTGTTTCAATGTCGATTCATTCTGCGAATCCTGCCGGGTCTGCGAGAATGCCTGCCCGCCGGAAGCCATCGCGCCATACAAGCAGACGGTTCGCGGTGTCGAGAAATGGTACGTCGATTTCGACCGCTGCCTGCCCTTCTTCAATCAGACTTTCGGCTGTGCGATCTGTATCTCGGCCTGCCCCTGGAGCCGGCCCGGCGTCGGCTTCAATCTCGCGGCGAAGCTCGCGCGGCGCTCCGAACGTACGACGTCGTAGCCGCAGATGACAGAAACGAAACGCAGTCCCGTCGCCATTTCCGGCGGCGGACCTGTCGGGCTCGCGCTCGCGCTCATGCTCGATCATCACGGCGTGCGCAGCGTCGTGTTCAATACCGAGCCGCAAACGCGCTGGCACCCCAAGGGCTCGACGCAGAATGCGCGGACCATGGAGCATTACCGCCGTCTTGGCTTCGCACATGAGCTGCGCAAGCTCGGGCTGCCGGCGCGCCATTCCGGCGACGTCGCCTACTTCACGCGGTTCAACGGATATGAGCTGGCGCGACTGCGAATGCCATCGGGAGCCGAGAAGGCGAGAGCGGTCGCAGGTGCTCGCAAACTCGATCAGTTCCCCGAGCCGCTGCTGCGCGCCAACCAGATGTATGTCGAAGCCTTCCTGCTCGAGGAGGCGCGCAGGCGCGCACGCATCACGCTTCGCTTTGGCTGCGAGGTCGCAGACTTCACACAGGATTCGGACGGCGTGACTGTCAGCGCCAGCCAACTTGCGGACGGGCGCACAGAACGATGGCGCGCCGATTATCTGATCGGCTGCGATGGCGGCCGCTCGTTCGTGCGCCGGAGTCTCGGCATCCGCTATGCCGGCGAGGAAACGCTGCAGCAGGCGTATTTCGGCGGGCGCATGTTCGCAAGCTATCTGCGCGCGCCGACGCTCTATCGCGATGTCCTGAAAGACCGCGCCTGTTTCCAGCATTGGGCGATCAATCCCGACATCCGCACCACCATGATTGCGCTCAATGGCAATGACGAATTCCTGTTCTGGATGCGCCCGAAAGATCCACAGGCCGAACCGGACGACGATGTCGTCAGGCGCGCGGTTGCAGACTGTTGTGGTATGGACGTTCCGGTCTCGGCGATTGCGCACGCGCCCTGGACCGCGGGTGTTGCGCTGGTCGCGGAGCGCTTTGCCGACCGGCGCGTGCTGCTCGCCGGAGACGCCGTGCATCTGTTCACCCCGACCGGCGGCTTCGGCATGAATACCGGGATTGACGATGCCGCCAATCTGGCGTGGAAGCTGGCAGCCGTTCTGCAGGGCTGGGGCGGGCCGCATCTCCTGGCAAGCTACGAAGCCGAACGGCTGCCGATCGCGATCCGCAACACCGGAGCGGCACGCTCGCTCGCAAAGAGCATCGGCGACATTCGCGTCCTGCCGGAGTTGGAGCAGGACACGGCCGCAGGTGCCGCCGCCCGGCAGGCACTCGGCATGCGTCTGTCAACCTTTGGTGAGGAATTCGCCTCGATCGGCGTGCAGCTCGGAGCACGTTACGACGGCTCGCCAATCGTTGCGGGCGACGGCGCGCCTCCGCCCGACGATTTCGCGGCCTATACGCCAAGCGGCGTGCCGGGCGGGCGGGCGCCGCATGCCTGGCCCGGCGGCGGACGCGGCATCGGCGACTCGCTGTTCGACCGTTTTGGAACCGGTTTCACCTTGCTCCGGCTCGGGGCAAGCGCCCCGGACGCGCAGGCATTGGCATCGGCCGCGAAAGGCCTGAACATGCCGTTCACACAAATCGACATTGCCGACGACGACATCCGCGCGCTCTATGGCCGCGACCTCGTATTGATCCGGCCGGACCAGCACATCGCCTGGCGCGGCAATGCGGTGCCGCACGATGCCGGCGCCTTGCTGCGCCGGCTGACGGGTTTCGGCCGCGGCTCTTCGACTTGACGCGCTTTCTTGACGAGAACCAGTTGCCACTTCGCCTGAAAACGCTCTACGCCATCCGCCTGATGCCGGGCGGCTGCCAGGTGCCGGACCCGGCCGGCAGGATCGACGGCGCGGCTGTCTTCGGCCAGTAAAGCCGCATGACGAGATAGATCGGCCCATCCGGCGCCGGCAGCCAGTTGGCCTCTTTGTCGGGGCCCGGCGATTTGCTCTGGATATAGATCGGCAGCGAGCCGTCCGGTTCGGTCTTCATGCCCGGCAGCATCGGCGAATTGATCAGATAGCGGTCGATCGGGTTGTTGATCAGAAGCTGCGATCTGCCATCATACATGGTCAGCGACCAGAACGAATTCACCGGCGGTAGCTGGCCCGCCGGGAAGGTCAGCACGTAATTGTGCTTGCTGCCATCCAGCGTCTGCCCGTCCATATCCACGCGGGTGAACGGATACATCGCCTCCTCGGGGCTGTTGGCGTAGATGCCGGCTTTGGCCACCATCGCGCGCTTCAGCCAGTCGCCGTTATAGTGTGCAGCGTCGCCCGGCCCTCCGCTCACGCGCCAGCCATTGATTGCAACGCCGGCTTTGGCTACGGCCTCCTCGACCTTGCGCTCGCCTTGCTTCATGCCGAGCCCGACCTCCAGCTTTTCCTCCAGCGTGAGATCCTTGAAGTCGAAGGTCTTGTCGGGGCCGATGCCGATCCGCGCGAGCTCCGCGCGGATTGCCTTTTCGTTCTCCTGCGCCGGCGCGAAACGCAAGGCGAAGTCGAGATAACGGAAGAAATCCGTCTTCACGAGTTCCTTGTCGAATTTCGGAAAGTCGATGTCGGGCGCCGAAGCGAGCATCGGCTGGTTTATATATTTCGACAGCGGCTGCACCTGATAGCCGGCCTGCACCTTGCGGACATTGCCGATATCGTCCGGGCTGAACAACTGGGTGCGGAAGATCGCAAGCGACATCTGCGTGCCCGACCGGAACATCTGCTTGACGCCCGCGGGCATCGTACCCTTCCAGTCGGGGCCCACGACCATGTAGTCGCCCGCGCCGTTGCCGGTCGTGCGGCTGCCGATATAGCCGTAATTGTAGGTGCTGCCATCGGTGAGCTGCACCGAATAATAGCGCTTAGGATCGATCGCCGGCACCGAGATCACCATCGGCTCGGTGCGCAGATCGAACCACGCCATCGAATAAGGGGTATCGCTGTTCGGAGTCGGGACAGCAGTGTCCTTGTAGGTGAAGACGTTCGATTCGTTCTTGATCTCGTTGAACGGCGCCTTGTATTGCGACGAGCTCTTGTCGATCACGAATTCGTACATCACGCCGTAATTCATCACCAGCGGCAGCCCGTAGATGAACCCGCGCTCGGCGATGTCCTTGGCTTCAAAGAAGCGCGGGCGGCCGCTCTGCGCGAGCGCGAGATACGGTTTCGCCACGGCGGAAGCAGCGGCCGCGCAGGCGGCCGAGCGCAAGAGGTCGCGTTTGGTCAGCATGGAAAGCTCCTGGTATTGCAGCGCCAGCGTTTGATGTGTGACCGTGCACGCGTCCCTTGCCGCGATCCTACATGACCGCACGCGGTTGCCCAGATCGGCAGTCAAACCGGACCGCACGGCAAACTACACTTTTCCGCGAGCGTATGGCGGGCGGATTATCGGGTGGTTTGCGGTCCGGTGAACGGCACGAAGCGGACCGCGATCACCGAACGCGAGACCGTCTTGTCAGGCGCGATCTTCTCGATCACGGTGAGTTGCTGACCGCCGGTAACCGGACCGAGCGGCAATACGATACGACCACCGACCTTCAGTTGATCGATCAGGGGCGGCGGCACATGGCCGATCGCTGCGGTGATGACGATGGCGTCGAACGGTCCGCATTCGGGAAAGCCGCGATAGCCGTCGCCGATGCGGACCTCGATATTGTCGTATCCCTGTTCCTTCAATGCGGCGGCAGCCTGTTCGCCGAGCGGCGCGACGATCTCGACGGTGCAGACCTTGCGCGCAAGCCGCGCCAATACCGCGGCCTGATAGCCGGAGCCGGTGCCGATTTCGAGCACGACATGATCCGGCTTCACGGCGGCGAGGTCGGTCATCAGCGCGACGACATAGGGCTGCGAGATGGTCTGGCCGCGGCCGATCGGCAGCGGGCGGTCGGCATAGGCTTCGGCACATGAGGTCCGCTGCGGGATCAGCGCGCGACGGTCGACATCGCGCATCGCTTTCAGCACAGGTTCGGAAATCGGCAAGCCCGACCGCGGATAGCCTCGGATGGTGTCGACCATGGCGCTGCGTTCACGCGCGCATTCGGTGGTAGCGAGAGCGGGCGCTGCGACCGCCAGACCCAGAAGCGACAGAATTGCTCTCGTGATCGCCATCAAGCCTCCGCGATTCAGAACAGCGACTGCTGACGGTCGTCCTTTTTCGCTTTGCGCGAAGGTTTCGCCGGCCCCGGCTGCTCCGCAACAGGCGGCGCGGCATATCGCGCGATCAGTTCCGATCCGTCGTGGACCGCACGGTTCACCGCGGGTGAGACTTCATAGACCTCCAGCAGGTCGTCGCGCGCGGGCGCGATCAGCGCCGCCGCCATCTGCTCGTCGACGCGCATGGTGTCGAGCCACATGTCCCAGGTCTCGGGCGGCAGTATCACCGGCATGCGATGATGGATGGAGCGGATCAGCGGGCTCGCATCGGTCGTGACGATGGCGGCAGTGTCGAGTTCCTCGCCGTTCGGCCCGACCCAGGTTTCCCAGAGCCCGGCGAAGGCTAGCGGCCCGCCGTCCTTGCGCTGCACGAAATACGGACGGTTCGATGCACCGTCGCGCCGCCATTCGTAGAAACCGTTGGCCGGAATGAGACAGCGCCGCCGCTTCATCGCATTCCTGAACGCGGGCCGCTCGTTGACGGTCTCCCCGCGCGCATTGAACAGAAGCGAGATCATTTTCGGATCCTTCACGAAGGCCGGAATCAGGCCCCATCGCATCAGCGCGAATTGCCGCTCGCCCTCCCACAGCCGCACCACCGGGACCGGCTGGCTCGGAGCCACATTGTAGCGCGGCGGAAAATCCGGCATCTCCTTGTACCTGAAGAGCTGCCGCATCGCTTCCGGCGCGGTGGTGATGGCATAGCGTCCGCACATGGATGCAACATAATGCGCATCGAACCCGGGGGAAGCGGCTTATCCGCCGCTGGGGACAAGTGAGGGACACAACCCGTGGATGAGCGCGCCTACCCAAACCGGCCGTTCCTGGCGGTCAGCGCCGCGGTGATCCGGGACGGCCGGGTGCTGATCGTGCGCCGCGGCGGCACGTTCGGGCGCGGCATTTACACCCTGCCAGGCGGGGTGGTCGAGACCGGGGAAACCCTGACGGACGCCGTGATCCGGGAAGTGCGGGAGGAGACGCAGGTGGCGATCGAGCCGGTGACGCTCGCCGGCTACCGCGAGATGATCCTGCGCGACGGCGACGGAAAGGCATCCCGGCACTTCGTGATCCTGTGCTTTGCGGCGCGCTGGATCGCCGGGGAACCGGTGCCGGACCCCGCTGAAATCTCCGAAGCCGCCTGGCGGCTGCCGGATGAGCTTGACCGACTGAAGACTACCGAAGGTCTCGCGGAGATCGTCGCCGAGGCGATGGGGAAACTGTGACCCGCGCCCTGCCGTTTGCCTTGCCCTCGCCACCGGGCGGGCGCATATCAGCCCCGCCATGATCATCCGCCGCCGCCTCCTTTGCGCCGCCCTCTTGCTGAGCGTGAGCCTGCCGCTCGCAGCGCCGGCGCGGGCGATCGACAGCGGCGCGCTGTTCGAGACCGAACTGGAGCGACTGTCCGAAATTCTGGGCGCATTGCATTACCTTCGACCGCTGTGCGGGGCGAAGGAGGACCAGAAATGGCGCAACGAGATGCGTGCCTTGCTGGAGGCGGAGGCCCAGGCCCAGGACCGCAAGGTCAAGCTGATGGCGAGCTTCAACCGCGGGTATAACGGTTTCAGGCAGACCTACCGCAGCTGCACCCCGGCCGCCGATCTGGCGGTCCGGCGCTATCTCGACGAAGGCGCCAAGATCGCGCGTGAAATCACCGCCCGCTACACCAATTAAGCTTCTGCTGGCCGTCGTGTTAACCCTTCTTAAAGACGAGGGTTTGCTGCGGAAAGCTGCGTGTTAACGTGCGGTCTTCCTTGGGGTGGGCGTCAGGCGGCGCGCAGGAACTCGTTAATATGACAACATTGACGCGTATTTTCCCGGCTCGTGAGCCGATCGCCGATCATGAGCAGAAGCAGGTCGCGCTCAGCTATGTGCACGAGGCCTGGGCGGAGGCGCGTCTGGACGGGGTTGATGGCGACTGCCTGGCGCAGGCCTGCCTGTTCGCGGCACTGATCGAGTTCGTCTCAACCTATGGCGAGGATGCCGCGTCCGCCTTTGCCGAAGGCCTTCCGGCCCGCATACGGAACGGTGAGTTCTCGGCCGATCTGTCGCGGCAATAGCGTGCGGGCGGTCACGCCGCCAGCGTTTCGAGGAACCGAACGCGTTCGCCCTGCGACGGCCTCACGAGTTGCCCGTCCCACATCACACGGAGCCCGCGTACCACGGTGCCGACCGGCCAGCCGGTGACGCTTATGCCGTGATACGGCGTCCAGCCGGCCTTGGAGGCGACCCATTCATTGGTGATGGTTTCGCGCCGCTTCAGATCGACGATTGTGAGATCGGCGTCATAACCCACTGCAATGCGACCCTTGCGCGCGATGCCGAACAGCCGCGCAGGCCCTGCACTCGTCAGGTCGACGAAGCGAAAGAGCGACAGCCGTCCGGCATTGACGTGATCGAGCATCAGCGGAACCAGCGTCTGCACGCCGGTCATGCCCGATGGCGTCGCCGGATAGGACTTCGCCTTTTCCTCGAGCGTATGCGGCGCGTGATCGGAGCCGATCACATCGACCACGCCCTGCTCCAGGCCATACCAGATACCGGCCTTGTGCGAGGCGTCGCGCACCGGCGGATTCATCTGCGCCCGGGTGCCGAGCCGCGCATAGCAATCCGGCGCTTCCATCGTGAGATGATGCGGCGTCACCTCGACCGAGGCGACGTCCTTGTGATCCTTCAGGAACGCCATCTCCTGCGCAGTGGAGATATGGAGCACATGCACGCGCGCCCCGGTCTCGCGCGCGACGCGGACGAGGCGCTCGGTTGCGATCATGGCGGCTTCCGGGTCGCGCCACACCGGGTGCGAGGACGGATCGCCCTCGATGCGCAGCGGCTTGCGCTCGTTCAGGCGCGGCTCGTCCTCGGCATGGAACGAAGCCCGGCGGCGGATCGCTTTCAGGATGTTGCGGAGCCCTTCCTCGTTCTCGACCAGCAGCGAGCCCGTGGACGAGCCCATGAACACCTTGACGCCGCAGCAGCCGGGCAACCGCTCCCATTCCGGCAGATGCCTGTAATTGTCGTAAGTGCCGCCGATGAAGAAGGCATAGTCGCAATGCATGCGATGGTGCCCGCGCCTGACCTTGTCGGCCAATGCTTCCGGCGTGATCGTGAGCGGATCGGTATTCGGCATTTCGAACACCGCGGTCACGCCGCCCATCACAGCGCTGCGCGAGCCGGATTCCAGATCCTCCTTGTGGGTGCCGCCCGGCTCGCGGAAATGCACCTGGGTGTCAATCACGCCGGGCAGCACATGCAGGCCCGTGCAGTCGACCGTCTCCCCGGCCGAGGCCCGCGACAGATCGCCGATTTCAGCGATCCGCCCGTCCCTTATGCCGATGTCACGCGGCCCTTCCCCGTCCTGGTTGACCACAATGCCGCCGCGAAAAATCGTGTCGTAGGTTTGGGTCATCGTCAGGGTCCGGTTAGGTGCCTATTATTCGTCAGATCATGCAGCGCCTTACGTTTCACCACAAATTCTGGCAAGACGGAAACGGCCGATTGCGCAACGGGAATCGATTGAAAGAACAATGAAAGCGGCCCTGCTCTCCGATCGTGGCGTCCTGCGGGTGTCGGGCGATCCGGCCCGGCATTTTCTGCATAATCTCGTCACCGCCAATATCGGCACCCTGACGCCGGGGCATGCCCGCTATGCGGCGCTACTGACCCCGCAGGGCAAGATCATCGCCGATTTCCAGGTGATCGAGGCCCCGGCCGCGGATGGCGGCGGCTTTTTCATCGATGCGCCAAAAGCGCTCCTCGCCGACCTCGCCCAGAAGCTCACCTTCTACAGGCTGCGCGCCAAGGTGACGATCGAAACGCTCGACGGCCTTGCGGTGCTCGCCGCCTGGGACGGCATCGGCCAGACCGAATACGGCCTCGATTACCGCGACCCGCGCCTGCCTGCCCTTGGCCAGCGGGTGCTGATCCCCGCGGATGTCGCGCCTGAGGCTGCGGCCGATCTCGGCGCGGAACTGGTCGGCGAAGCCGAATACGAGGCGCACCGGATCGCGCTCGGCATCCCGCGCGGCGGCGTCGATTTCATCTATGGCGATACGTTTCCCCATGATGCCGACCTCGACACGCTCGGCGGGGTCGACTTCAAGAAGGGCTGCTTCATCGGACAGGAGGTGGTGTCGCGCGTCGAACATCGTGGCACCGCGCGCAACCGCATTGTGCCGGTGGAATTCGACGCACACGCAGCCGAAGCTGGCACGCCGGTCATGGCGGGCGACAAGACCGTCGGCACCATGGGTTCCTCGTCCGGCAATCTCGGTCTTGCGATGCTGCGCGTCGATCGCGTCGCCGATGCGATGGCCGCAGGCACGCCGCTTCTGGCCGGCGGCATTCCGATGCGGCTGCGCAAGGGTGCGTTCGGCAATTTCCTGCAAGACACGAAAGCGGCCGGATGAAAGCCATCACCCATCCGGACGGCCTCGCGCGCTGCCCCTGGCCGAAGGACGATCCGCTCTATGTCGCGTACCACGACGAGGAATGGGGCGTACCGGAATATGACGATCGCGCGCTGTTCGAGAAGCTGATCCTCGACGGCTTCCAGGCCGGGCTGTCATGGATCACCATCCTGCGCAAGCGCGACAATTTCCGTAAAGCTTTCGACGGTTTCGGTCCGGAGAAGATCGCGCGCTATACCCCGCGCAAGGTCGAAGAGCTGATGCAGGATGCCGGTATCGTGCGCAACCGGCTCAAGATCGAGGGCACGGTGCTGTCGGCACGTGCCTGGCTCGACATCATGGAGAAAGGTGACGGCTTTTCCAATTTGCTCTGGGGCCATCTCGATGGCCGGCCGAAGGTCAATGCGTTCAAGACGCTGAAATCGGTGCCCGCGGAAACACCGCTGTCGCGCGCGATCTCCAAGGATCTGTCGTCCCGCGGCTTCAAGTTCGTCGGACCCACGATCGTCTACGCATTCATGCAGGCGGTGGGCATGGTCAACGATCACCTCGTGACATGCCACCGGCATGAGGAATGCGCGAAGCTGGGACAAAAGAAGAGATGAGCACGGTGCGCAAGCCCTCCGCGCGCTCGTTCGCCAAGCCGCGCGCCTGGCAGCGCATGCTGTCGGGGCGGCGTCTCGATCTGCTCGACCCCTCTCCGCTCGACATCGAGATCGAGGATATCGCGCACGGCATCGCACGGGTGCCACGCTGGAACGGCCAGACCATCGGCGCGCATATCTTCTCGGTGGCGCAGCATACGCTCCTGGTCGACACCATCGCCCGCCGGCAGGGCCCACTGGACGACAAACTGCGCCTCGCCATCATGCTGCACGACGCCCCGGAATATGTGATCGGCGACATGATCACCCCCTTCAAGGCGGTAATTGGCGATTCCTACAAGGCGGTGGAGCAGCGCCTGCTGGCGGCGATCCATCTGCGGTTCGGCCTGCCGCCGTCCCTCACCGCAGCGCAGGAGAAAACCATCAAGCAGGCCGACAGGGCCGCCGCCTATCTGGAAGCAACGAAGCTCGCCGGCTTTGCCGAAGACGAGGCGAAGAAATTCTTCGGCCAGCCCCCGAAACTGTCGCCGGCGCTGATCCGCGACTATCTGACGCCTTGGCCCGCTGAGACTGCAGAGGCCCGCTATCTGGAGCGTTTCGCCAAGCTTTGCGGCTGACACTTTTCCGTCCGGCAGGTCGTGGTTATATCCTGTTTCGAATCGGATTGGTGACATGATCCACGTCTGCTCGCTTGCCCGCCTGCACCCGACCGTCGCCGAAACCGGCGCGAAGCACGTCGTCACCCTGATCAAGGACGTCGGCATGGTGCGCCGCCCGCCCTCGATCGAAGAGACCAATCACCTGCTTCTGGACATGGACGATATCGTCGATGTTCTGGACGGCTATGTGCCGCCGAACGAAAGCCATGTCGAAAAGCTGATCGACTTTGTCACCGCCTGGGACCGCACGACGCCGATCGTGGTGCATTGCTATGCCGGCATCAGCCGCTCGACCGCAGGCGCCTTCATCGCCGCCTGTGCGCTCAATCCGAAGCGCAGCGAGGAGAGCATCGCGCGCGCCATTCGCGCTTTTTCGCCGACCGCGCAACCGAATATCCGGCTGGTCGCGCTCGCCGACGAAATCCTGCGCCGCAACGGTCGTATGACAAGCGCCATCCGCGCCATCGGGCCGGGTATTGCCGCCTATGAGGGCCATCCGTTCCGGCTCGACCTCGAGTGAGCGGATGGCCGGCCGTACCCCGATCGAGATTGGACTGACCACCGCGATCGTTGCGGTCACAAACGACGAGCCGCAGGTTTTGGTGGCCGGTGAAGCCGGGCGACAGGACTTGCCCGCGGGGCTGCCTTCCGGTGCGTTCGATCCGCTCTCACATCGCACCTTCGAGATCGGTCTGCGCGAATGGGTGACGGCGCAGACCGCGCTCGAGATCGGCTATGTCGAACAGCTCTATACCTTCGGCGATCGCGGGCGCCATGCGCGCGTCGGCGATACCGGGCCGCACATGGTTTCCGTCGGCTATCTCGCCCTCACCCGCGTGCCCGACAATGTGGAAGGCCTGCGCGCGGCGGGCGCGAGCTTTCAGCCCTGGTATCGCTTCTTCCCATGGGAGGACTGGCGCAACGGCCGCCCGGCGATCCTCGATGAAGCGATCATTCCGGCGCTGACCCGATGGGCGCGCACCGGAAGCGGCCGCACCGAACGGCTTCGGCTTTGCTTTGGCCATGGCGGAACCGCATGGGATGAGGAGAAAACGCTCGAGCGCTACGAGCTCCTGTACAGCGCTGGACTGATCGAGGAAGCGCAGCGCGACGGCCGCGTTGCAGAAGTGCAGGGCCGTCTCGGCGAATCGATGCGCTTCGACCACCGGCGGATTCTGGCGACCGCCATCGCACGGCTGCGTGGCAAGCTGAAATACCGTCCCGTGGTGTTCGAATTGATGCCTGCGGAATTCACGCTCACCGAATTGCAGCGCACGGTCGAGGCCATTTCCGGCCGCCATCTGCACAAGCAGAATTTCCGCAGGCTGGTGGAAGGCACCGAGCTCGTCGAGCCCACCGGCGAAATGTCGACCGCGACCGGCGGCCGGCCGGCGGCCCTGTTCCGCTTCCGCCGCGAGGTGATGCAGGAACGGCACGCCCCCGGATTGCGGCTGGGGGTCCGGCGGTGATGCAAGGCGAAGCGGGCGGGGAAAACGGTCCGCACGACTTCGCTGCCCGCGGTCCGGACGATAGAGTTCCGCTGGGCCATCCGGGCGATTCTCATGGAATTCATCAGCTTTGTCGTGCTGGTCGTGGTGCTGGCCACCGTCATGAAGATGCGCGGTCGGGTCAGCGCGCTCGAAGCTGCAGTCGCCCGGCTGGACGCGCTGATCCCGCGCGTGCCGCTACCGGCGCAGCCCGCAGCCCCCGCAGGCGAGTCACCACATCCCGAGCGGCCCGAAATAGCGCCGGTCCCCGCCGAACAGACGCCGGCGGCTCCAATCGAGGCTCAGTCCATTCCGGCTGAGCGAGTACCGGAGGATACCGTCGCGGCTCCTGCCGCCCCGGCCACGCCTGAAGCACCGCGCCAATATGGCGATTTAGAACGCCGCTTCGGCACCCAATGGGTGGTGTGGATCGGCGGGCTTGCGCTTGCGCTCGGCGGCATGTTTCTGGTGCGCTATTCCATCGAAGCCGGTCTGATCGGCCCGCGCACGCGCATTATTCTGGGTTCGCTTTTGGCGATGGCGCTCGTTGGCCTTGGCGAATATGCAAGGCGGCGGGAAATTCTCGCGGGCTATCCGCAATTCAATTCCGCGCATATCCCAAGCGTCTTGACCGCCGCGGGCACCACGGTTGCTTATGCCGTCGTCTATGCGGCGTTCGCGCTCTATGATTTCCTCTCGCCCGGCCTGACCTTCATTCTGCTGGCGGCGGTGGCGCTGGCCACCCTCGCCGCCGCCCTTCTGCATGGCCCCGCGCTTGCCGGGCTCGGTCTTGTCGGTGCCTTCGTTGCGCCGGCTTTGGTCGGATCGAAGGATCCCAATTACTGGGCGCTGTATCTCTATCTGGCCGTGGTGACGGCGGCGGCCTTTGCACTGGCGCGCGCGCGGCGGTGGCGCTGGCTGGCGATCAGCACCGCGGTGTTCTCGCTGGTCTGGCTGGTGCTGCCGCTCGGCGCGCAAGGCGCGCTGCATCCGCAGCTCTTCCACCTGGTGGCTGGCTTTGCGCTGACTCTGGCGCTGATCGCGAGCGGCTTGCTGTTCGGCCCTGAAGCCGAGCGCGGGCGGTTCGATCTGGTTTCCAGCGGCGTTCTCGGCTGCTATCTGCTCGGCGCGCTGTTCGTCGTGGTCGCCAACCGGCACGCCGATCCGGCCGTCCTTGTGCTGTTCGTGCTGTGCGCGGCGACAGTGGGTGCGGCCTGGCGCAGCGAGATGATCGCGCCCGCACTTGGCGCGGCAGCACTTGCCGGCGTCCTGATCGTGGCGCATTGGTCGGTGTCGGACTTTTTCGTGGTGATCTCGTCGCCCGGCGGGCCTTATTCCGCGGTGCCGCCGGTGGCGAAGCTCGCAGGCCTGCGTACGCATCTGTTGCTCGGATCGGCGCTTGCGGCGATGTTCGGGGCGGCCGGCTATTTCGCCCAGGGACGCGTGCGGCACCCTTATTCGGCCATGATCTGGGCCGGCCTGGCGGTGCTGACGCCTTTGATCGTTCTGATCGCGCTCTATTACGGCGTCACCGGCTTCGTGCGCTCGATTCCGTTTGCGGCACTGGCAATAGCGCTTGCCGGATTGTTCGCGGCGGCCACCGAAATGCTGAACCGGCGCACATTTGCACCGGGCGGCGCGGCGGCGACTGCGATTTTCGCAGCGGGCGCCATTGCGTCGCTGGCCCTCGCTTTCACCTTCGCACTCGAACGCGGCTGGCTCACCATCGCACTGGCACTGATGGTTCCGGGGATTGCCTATGTCGCCGACAAGCGGCCGCTGCCGCTGCTACGTCAGATCTGCATTGTGCTCGTCCTGCTCGTGCTGGTGCGCCTCCTCTGGGATCCCCGCATCGTCGGCGATGATGTCGGCAAGACTCCGATCTTCAACTGGCTGCTGTTCGGCTATGGCGTGCCGGCGCTTGCCTTCTGGATCGGCGGCAGGATCCTGCGCCGGCGCGCCGACGATCTCGCGTCCCGCAGCGTGGAATCGGCCGCCATCACCTTCACCGTGCTCACGCTGATGCTGCAGATCCGCCATTTCATGAACGACGGCAACGTGTATCGGCCCCAGGCCAGCCTCGGCGAAATCGGCCTGCAGATATCCACCCTGCTCGCCATGACCATCGGGCTCGAACGTATCTGCGTCCGCACCGCCAGCGTCGTGCACGACGCCGCCGCCCGCATCATCGGCGCCCTCGCCCTGGTGGGAATTCTGGTCAGCCTCGGCATTCATTTTAATCCGGTGATCACGGGCGAGCCGGTCGGAGGCGCATTCTTCAACACACTGCTGATCGGCTATGGCATCCCGGCGGTGCTGATGGCAATCCTCGCCCGGATGATCCGCAAGACGCGGCCCACGGCCGTCTATACCATCGCGGCTGTCACCGCGATCACGCTGGCGCTGGTCTATCTGACGCTCGAAGTGCGCACGATCTTCCACGGGCCGGTGATCGGCGGAGTCAGAACCAGCGATGCCGAGCAATATGCCTATTCGGCGGTGTGGCTTGCCTTCGGTGTCGCGCTCCTGCTCGCCGGAATCGCCGTTAAATCGCAACCTGCCCGCTTCGCATCGGCGGCGGTGGTCCTGCTCACCGTCGCCAAGGTGTTTCTCTACGATCTCGCCGGGGTGGAAGGCGTGTTCCGCGCGCTGTCGCTGATCTGCCTCGGCCTGACGCTGATCGGAATCGGCTGGCTGTATCAGCGCCTGCTGTTTCCGCCACGCCCTCCCGAACAAGCCGCAGCCGGGCAGATGTCCGCCTGATGGTCCGGATGACTCGATGAACGAAACCGTCTATGGCGTCGTGCCGGTCGAAACCCTGCTGCAGCAGGACGGGCTCACCTTCCTGCGCGGCATGATGTCAGGACGATATCCCGCGCCGCCGATCGCGAAGACGCTGGGCTTCGCGCTGACAGAGGTCGATGAAGGCCGCGCCGTCTTCTCCGGCGAGCCGCAATTGCGGCACTACAACCCGATCGGTTCGGTGCATGGCGGCTTCGCCATGACGCTGCTCGATTCCGCCCTTGCCTGCGCGATCCATACCACGCTCGCAAAGGGCGAGAGCTACACCACGCTGGAAATCAAGGTGAATCTCGTGCGTCCGCTGACGCAGGAGACCGGCCCGGTGCGCGCCGAAGGCCGCCTCATCCATCGCGGCCGCACGCTCGCGACGTCGGAGGGCGACATCAAGGATGCGGCCGGCAAACTCTACGCGCATGCCACGACGACATGCATGATTTTCCCGGCAAAAACCTGAGGGTGCGCGGCGATCCCTCTCTCAAGCGCTCCTTGCGGTGAGCGGGGAAGCGCTCAGTCTTTGGTCGAGCGCAGCTCGGGCTTTTCGGACATAGACACCTCCGCGGAGGCGGCCGCGCGAGCGGGCTCCGGATCGTCCGCCCTGGTGTCAGCGCCCTGTTCGGCCGGCGGAAGATCGCTGCTCTCGATCGGCTTCGGGAAGGCCGCAGCCCGTGTCGACCCGGTATGCAGATCCATCGGTGCACCGGCGCGGCCGCGGGGCTCGACCGAGGCGATTACCGGGCGGTCGCGCCGCACGAAATCGCAATAGGCGAAGCCCATGCCGGAAACCGATCCGCGGAAGCTGTTATGCGAGGTCTTGATCAGGTTGAAGCACGGCTCGAACGGCAGTCCCTTGACCGATGCGCAAACGCGGTCGCCAACCACGCGGATGGTGTTGTGGGGCAGCACCGCGTAGCGCGTTGCGCCGTTACCACGGAACTGGATGGTTCCGGCCACCGCGCCATTCTCCATGATGCGGCCGGCACCGCGCGTTCCTTCGAAGCATTGATAGCTGAACAGCTTGCCGACGACGAAGGCGCGCGCCTCGCGCGCATTCATTTGCTGGGCGTGGGCGGGTACGGCGGTCACAGCCGCCACCGCGATCAAGGCTCCGAAACGCAACATGCCGACCCCCAAAATCCAAGACCAGGTCCTCTTAACCCGTCTCTTACCATAACAGCCGGTAAATGTGCCGAAACTTCGTAGCAAAATCCTGAATGGTTACCCGATATTGACCACGATCCGGCCGCGCACCCCCCCGCCGATAATGGCTGGCGCCTTCTCGATCACGGCGGCGAGCGGAATTTCACTGGTCATTGCAGCCAGTTTCCGACGGTCGAGATCGGTTTCCAGCCGGTTCCAGGCGGCGATGCGTTTCTCAATGGGACACATCACGGAATCGATGCCCAAAAGCGACACTCCGCGCAAAATGAAAGGAGCCACGGAGGTCGGCAGGTCCATACCGCCCGCAAGTCCGCAGGCCGCGACCGCGCCCCCGTACCGGGTCATGGACAACACATTGGCAAGCGTGGTCGAGCCGACCGAATCGATGCCGCCCGCAAACCGCTCCTTGGCCAGCGGCTTGACCGGCCCCTGAAACTCCTTGCGATCGATCACCTCGGCCGCGCCGAGGTCTTTGAGATAATCCGCCTCCTGCATGCGCCCGGTGGATGCGACGACCTGATAACCGAGCCGGGAGAGGATCGCGACCGCAACCGAGCCAACGCCGCCCGCGGCGCCGGTGACAATCACCGGTCCCTTCGCCGGGGTCAGGCCGGCCTGCTCCAGCGCCATGACCGATAGCATCGCGGTATAGCCGGCGGTGCCGACAGCCATGGCCTCGCGCGCGCTCATCGTCGCCGGCAAACGGACGAGCCAGCCGCCTTTCACCCGGGCCTTCTGCGCATAGGCGCCGAGATGGGTCTCGCCGAGGCCCCAACCGTTGCAGATCACCCTGTCGCCAGGTTTCCAGTTCCGATCCGACGATTGCTCGACAATGCCGGCGAAGTCGACCCCCGCGATCATCGGGAAGCGCCGCACCACCGGGGCCTTGCCGGTGATGGCGAGCCCATCCTTGTAGTTGATGGTGGAATACTCGATCCGGACGGTGACGTCGCCGTCCATGAAATCCTTCTCATCGAAATCTTTCAGCGAGACGCTCTGGCCGGTCTCGGCCTTGTCGATGACAATGGCTTTGAAAGTGGACACGATAGCCTCCCCCGGCATCATGCGCGAATGCGACTTGCGCATCAACGCTAGTCGATCATCGAATTTTTTGTTCGATGGGTCGCCGGGTCAAGTCCGGCGATACGGTCACGCCGCGGCGCCCGCCAGACGCGCCACCGGTTTCTCCTTGATCGGCAGATTGACCAGCGCCGATACGATGCCGAGCACGATGAAAAGCCACCACAGCACATCGTAGGAACCGGTCCGCTCATACAGGAGACCGCCGAGCCAGACACCGAAAAAGCCGCCGACCTGATGGCTGAAGAAAGCGAAGCCCGCAAGCATGGTGAGCCAGCGCGTTCCGAACATCAGCGCCACCAACGCATTGGTCGGCGGAATGGTCGACAGCCATAAGAGCCCCATCACCGCGCCGAAGGTGAGCGCGCTGGTGGAGGTCGCCGGCACCGAGATGAAGATCGCAACCGCAACTGCGCGCAAAGAATAAATCGCCGCGAGAACATAGCGCTTCGGCATCATATTCGAAAGGTAACCGGCGCCGATCGACCCGACGATATTGAACAGGCCGACCGTCGCAATCACGAACGCGCCGAGATCGGCCGACAAGCCGCGGTCGACCAGATAAGATGGCAGATGCACGGTGACGAAGAACACCTGAAAGCCGCAGGTGAAATAGCCGATCACCAGGAGCACGAAGCTCGGATGCGACAGTGCCTCGCGCAAGGCAGCACCGACCGATTGCGCAGCCGCGCGCTGCGCCGGCGTCTCGACATTGCGCGGCAGCGCGAGCGCCAGCGACAGCGGAAGGATCAAGAGGATCGTACCTGCAAAAATCAGAAGCGTGGTCTGCCAGGCAACCGCCGAATTGAGCGCTACTGCCAGCGGCGAAAACAGGAACTGCCCGAACGATCCAGCGGCGGTGCCGAGCCCGAACGACAGTGTCCGCCACTCGACCGGCAGCAATTTACCGAATGCGCCGATCACCACCGTAAAGGAAGCGCCGGCAAGGCCGAAGCCGATCAGGACGCCCGCCGAAAGATACATGGTGCCCGGCGTCGCCGCGTAGGTCATCCAGGCGAAACCGAGGCTATAGAGCAATGCTCCCACGCACAGCACCAGCACTGGTCCGAACCGGTCGGCGATGGCGCCGACGAAAGGCTGCGCCGCGCCCCAGAGGAGCATCTGGATCGCGATGGCGAGCGCGAAGACGTCACGGCCCCAGCCATGGGCGGCCGACATCGGCGTCAGGAAAAAGCCGAGCGTAGATCGCGGGCCGAATCCCAGCATGGAAATCAGGCAGCCGCAAACGATGACGAGCGGGATAGACTGCCACGCCGCGCGCTTCAGGCTTTCGCTCATCAAACGGCTCTTGCGGCTTATTGTGTAACCCTTGCGGGAACGGGTTGGGGCGCTTGCCGGTTCACCGGCTTCTCGACGATCGGCAGGTTAATGATAGCCGACGCAATACCGAAGGCGATAGAGAGCATCCAGACCAGATCGTAGGAGCCGGTCATCTCAAAAGCCAGACCGCCAAGCCAGACGCCGAGGAAGCCGCCGACCTGATGGCTGAAGAACGCGAAGCCGAACAGCATGGCAAGCCAGCGCGTTCCGAACATCAGAGCCACCAGACCGGAGGTCGGCGGCACGGTTGAGAGCCAGGTCAGCCCGGTCGACACGGCGAACAGCAGGGCCGAGGTCGTCGACAGCGGCACGCTGATGAAGATCGCAATGGACAAAGCGCGCGCGAAGTAGAGGAACGCGAGGATATAACGCTTCGGCATCCTGTTGCCGGCCCATCCGGCGGCGAGCGAGCCGACGATGTTGAAAAGGCCGATGGTGGCAATCACCCAGCCTCCCACCTGCACCGAAAGCCCGCGGTCCACCAGATAGGCCGGCAGATGCGCGGTGATGAAGGCGAGCTGGAAACCGCAAGTGAAAAAACCGAGCACCAGCAGCACATAGGATCGGTGGGCGAACGCCTCCGCCAAAGCGTGACGCAGCGATTGCGGCACATCCGAACCGGGGAGCGCGGCGGTCTGGGCCGGCGGTGTGGCAAGCGCAATCGAGAACGGCAGGATTAGCAGGACAGCCGCAGCGAAAGCGAACAGCGCGACTGCCCAGCCATAGCTTGCGATCAGCATGGCGCCGAGCGGCGCGAACAGAAATTGCCCGAACGACCCAGCCGCGGTACCGGCGCCGAAGGCGAAGGAACGGCGGTTCTCCGGTACGAGCTTTCCGAGCGCCGCCACCACGAGGTTGAACGAGCAGCCCGACAGGCCAAAGCCGATCAAGACGCCGACGGTGAGATTGAACGTAAGCGGCGTGGTGGAATAGGCCATCAGCACGAGGCCAGCCGCATAGATCAGCGCGCCGCCCGCCAACACCCGGAGCGTCCCGAAACGGTCGGCGATGGCGCCGGCGACCGGCTGACCGAGGCCCCACAGCAAATTCTGAACCGCGAAGGCGAGCGCGAAGACATCGCGGCCCCAGCCATTGGCATCGCTGATCGGCTGCATGAACAGGCCGGTGGCAGAGCGCGGCCCGAACGAGATCAGGGAGATGGCGCAGCCCGCCACAATGACGATCAGCGGCGTGCGCCATGTTTTCAAGGGTATGCCGGAGGCACCCGCGCTCTTGTCCGTCATCGATCGCTACTCGGAAGCCTTGCGGCGGCTCGCCGCATCAGGAGCGAACATAGAGACGGGCCGGCCCCTGCCCTAACGAAACTTGGTGATAGAGCCTATCCGTTTCGCTCATGGCTCGCCCACCCGGGGCCGGGTGCGGAAGGCACCGGCCCGTTGTGTAGACTTACTTGGCGCAGGCGATTCGCAGGGTGAGGGTTCAGACCATGATTCAGACGCTTCGATGTACCGCTTTTGCGCTGCTGTTCGGTTGCACTGCGATGCTTGCCGGTATGCCAAGCGAGGCCGCAGCACAGGGCACCATCGCCCAGCGCGAGGCCTGCGAGGGCGACGCCTTCAAATTCTGCAGCGAGTTCATCCCGTTCGTCCATGCCATCGAGAATTGCCTGTCGCGCAATCTGAAGCGGCTGACCCCGGCCTGTCAGATCCAGATGCGCGGCGGAACGCCTGTATCGCAACGCCGGCGCTGACCGGGCCTTGCGGTACAGGGGCCTTTGAACGCAGGGTTTTCGCTGCGCAGGGCATTGCAGCGCCGGCGATTTGCGGCTCCGGTTTGCGGCGAAAGGTCTCGTGTGGGAACGGCCGGACAACCCTCGGATTGCCGTTGCAAGCGCGCAGCGAAATTGCCGATCGCCGCGCCCAAATGCCGTTAGCAAAGCTGCCACGCAATTTCCGACTGGCGCGATGATAAGGTTAGTGATATAGTCGTTTTGCTCGGATTGAGAATAATTATCCGGCTTTGACAGGCTCAGATTGGAACCGGCCACCTTGTGCCGGCAGTTTTTGTATCTAGATATGCTCAAGTTGAGCATATAAGGAAGCTCGTAACGCACCGTGTGCGTTCAAAGTGTGGGAGGCCGACATGCCGCTCCTTGAATTGCAGGGTCCTGCAAACGGACTGCAGCCGGTTGCGGCGCCGCTGCCGGCCGGATCGGACGCGGCTGCGCGCAAGTTCGGCGTGCTGCCGATGCCAAAGCTGGAATGGAACGAGCAGGTCGCGCGCGAAACCGCGCATCTCTACGAGCGCATCAAGTCCGTGGTGCCTGCGGTCGAATGGCCGGTCTTTGCGCCCTATGTGAAGGCGATCAACGAATTGAAGCGCGAGCGCAATGCGGTGGTCCTCGCGCACAATTATCAGACGCCTGAAATCTACAATTGCGTCGCCGATTTCGTCGGCGATTCGCTGCAGCTCGCCCGCGAGGCGACCAAGGTGAAGGCCGACGTCATTGTGCAGGGCGGCGTGCATTTCATGGCCGAGACCTCGAAAATCTTGAACCCGGAAAAGACCGTTCTGATCCCGGACCTGCGCGCCGGTTGCTCTCTTGCGGAGGCGATCACTGCGGCCGACGTACGCCTGTTGCGCGAGCGTTACCCGGGCGTGCCGGTCGTGGTCTACGTCAACACCTCCGCCGAGGTGAAGGCAGAGAGCGACATCTGCTGCACATCCTCGAATGCGCTGCAGGTGGTCGAGAGCCTCGGCACCGACAAGGTGATCTTCCTGCCCGACCAGTATCTTGCAAAGTACGTGGCCTCGCAGACCGACGTGAAAATCATTGCCTGGAAAGGCGCCTGCGAAGTGCATGAGCGCTTCACCGGCGACGAGCTGCGCATGTATCGCGGTACCGATCCAAATCTGCAGATCATCGCCCATCCGGAATGCCCGCCAGATGTGCTGGCTGAGGCCGACTTCACCGGTTCGACCGCTCACATGATCGACTGGGTGCGCAACAAGAAGCCGAAGCGCGTCGTCATGGTCACCGAATGTTCGATGGCCGACAATGTTCAGGCCGAGCTGCCGGATGTCGAGTTCGTGCGGCCATGCAATCTGTGCCCGCATATGAAGCGGATCACGCTGCCGAAGATTCTGGAAAGCCTCGTCTATATGAAGGAAGAGGTGGTGATCGATCCGGCGATTGCCGAAAAGGCGCGCCGCTCGGTCGAGCGCATGATCAACCTGAAGAACTGAGGGCTGGGCCATGCTTAATCCGCTGCGCCGTTCTGAGGTCGCGCCGCCGGCATCGTCGCTCTACTGCCCCGACGCCTTCATCTCGCCGCTGGAGATCGATGGGGCAGTAACGCGCGCGCTCGCCGAAGACCTCGGCCGTGCCGGCGACGTCACCTCGGTTGCGACCGTGCCGGAGGATGCGCAGGCCCGCGCAATCGTGGTCGCGCGCGCACCCGGCCGCATCGCCGGTCTGCCGCTGGTCGAGGCCGTGATCCGAAGGCTCGCGCCGGATGCGCAGATCGTCCCGCATGCGCGCGACGGTGACGCCGTCGCAATAATGACCGCGTTGATGACGGTGACGGGCAATGCCCGGGCCATTCTCGCGGCGGAGCGGACCGCGCTCAATTTCGCCGGCCATCTGTCCGGCGTGGCGACTGCGACCGCCTCGCTTGTCGAGAAGCTGAAAGGCACCAACACACGGCTGGTCTGCACCCGCAAGACCACGCCCGGCCTGCGCGCCTTGCAGAAATACGCCGTGCGCTGCGGCGGCGGCTTCAACCACCGCTTCGGCCTCGACGACGCCGTGCTGATCAAGGACAATCATATTGCGGTCGCGGGCGGCATTCGCGCCGCGCTCCAACGCGCCAAATCCGTTGTCGGTCATCTGGTCAAGATCGAGATCGAGGTCGACACTCTCGACCAGCTGCGCGAGGTGCTGGATACCGGCCTTGCCGATGTGCTG
>NZ_JBKBVB010000187.1:0-5023 GCF_046289595.1 Pseudorhodoplanes sp. | reverse complement strand
ATCTGCTGCCGCAGATGCGCCGGCGCAGCGACGCTTGCATATTCCGGAATATGGGTGTCCTGCTGGACCAGCCGCTGCACCCGGTCGGCGCCGAACCGCGCGATCAGCCGGTCAATCAGATGCGCGATCTCGCGCGCCGGATCGCCAGTGCCGAATCCGGCCTGCACCGGATCGAAATCTTCCACCGCAAGCGCGGACAGACGGATCACATCGAAGCCGAAGCCCGGATCGGCCTCGTCGCCGATCACCGCCAGACGGTCGAGAAACAGACGGCGGATGCGAGCGGGATCGCGCAAGGGTTCGGAGGTGCCGATCTCGACCCGCGCCACCTTGCCATCGGCGCGGAACAAAGCGGCCTGCAGGCGGCGCGCGCCCTTGCCGTGCCGCTCCATCACATTGGCAAGCGTCTGCGCCAGATGGAACAGCGTGCCGAGCACATCCTCCTCGCGTCCGATGGGATCGGCGAAGCGCTGCTCGGCGAGGAAGGACGGCAGCGGCAGCCGCGGCGCGATCGGCTCGTCTTCCCGGCCCAGCGCCTGATCGATCCGCCGCACAAAGCCTTGCCCAAAACGGGCGGCGAGCGGCGCACGCGGCAGATCGATGACATCGCCGATGGTCTTGAGGCCGCTCTGCGCAAGAGGCGCGGCAATGTCCGGATCGATGCGAAGCGCGGCGAGGGGGAGGGGAGCCAATGCGGAGAAGATAAGTTGCGTATCTCTCTCCTCCGCTTGTCCCCGCGAAGGCGGGGACCCAGAGTCGCGCATCAAAGTGCTTCCGCAAGAGTCTGGATTCCCGCTTTCGCGGGAATGAGCGGAGTTTGTGGCTAGTCCATCGACAGAGGCCGAGACACCATATCGTGCCAGCGCCCACGCCCATCCCGGCGTATCGGCGATCGCGGCGCGCGCATGAAAGCCCTGCGCCGCCAGCCGCCGCACCAGATCGCGGCGCAGATTGTCCTCGCCGCCGAACAGATGCGCGCAGCCGCTGATATCGAGGAACAGCCCGTCCGGCGGATCGAGCCCGATCAGCGGGGTGTAGCGGTCGCACCAGTCGGCGACATGGTCGAGAGTCGCTGCATCGGCCGCCGCGTCCGCCTCGACCGCCGCAAGTGCCGGGTGCATCGCGCGCGCGTCGGTGAGCGCCATGCCTGCGCGCAGGCCCAATCGCGCGGCCTCGTCATTCAAGGCCATGATCTGCCGCGCCGAGCGCACCGTCGCGACCACGGCCAGCGGCTGGCCGGCCAGGTCAGGCGATTGCCGCGTCAGCCGGTCGGTCGAAAGCCGGCGCAGCCACAGCGACAGGATCCGTCTCGACGAAGGCAAGCTCATGATGACTCCACGCAACACGAAAGGCGCCGCACGGACCGCGCCGGTTCTTCACCAGAGAGAGCTGAAACCCCGTCGTGCCGAGGCCGCCGAAAGGATCGCGTTCGCCGCCAAGCGCCGCGACGTCCCAGCGCGTCACTGCTGCGCTTGGCTGCGCTGCCATGCGATGCCGCAGCAGCAGGCCGATGCCGTCATGGGTCCGCGCAGCCAGCGACAGACGGCGGGTCGCCGTCAGGTCCGCCGTATCGTCCGGCATTTCGGCGATGACGGCAGAAACCGCGCGGCACTTCAGCGCCTCCTCCATCGCGAACAATGCATCGATGGGACGGCGCGCACGCAGCACCAGCAGCCGCCGCACCGGCTGGCCGAACAAGCCG
The DNA here is from genome assembly GCF_046289595.1 of Pseudorhodoplanes sp. GTDB lineage: Bacteria > Pseudomonadota > Alphaproteobacteria > Rhizobiales > Xanthobacteraceae > Pseudorhodoplanes. Next base: position 3,321 of record NZ_JBKBVB010000187.1, on the reverse strand, counting down.
AGCCCGATGCCGTAGGCTGCACCGGCCTCCCACCGAGCCATGTCGGTCTGGATCAGCACGGTCTCACGGCCACCGGCCCCCGACCTGCCGGCGGCCTTGTACGAAAGGGCCGCGATGGCCAAGGCAAAGCCCGTAGCGGCCCCCAGATGGATGGGGGCGGCGGGCGCGATGTCATGCAGGACGCTGCGGGCCAGGCCGCCGCGCAGCAGCGCATCCGCCCGCCTTAGGCCGAGCGGAAGCGGCGCATTATCGCTTTGATAATGCTGTATATTTTCTATGTCCTGACGGAGGCGCGCGAGCGCATCCGGAGCTTGCGCACCGGCCATCAGCGCATCCATGAGGCATCCTTGGGCCTGCTCAGGCCCCGCTTGTGTTCTCTATTTGTTCTTATAGATTCCGGGCTTTGCCCGCGCTGTCAAGCCGGCGCTTGCGAGGGCGTCCGGGTATCGATCAGCTCCCGCAGCGGTGCCTGAAGCTCATACTCAAATCCCCCCGGCTCATAGCGCACCTCGCTCTTGCCGGCCATGTCGCGCGGCGCGATCCGCCGCACCAGCAATTCACCGAAGCCCCTGCGCGAAGGCGCTTCCACGACGGGGCCGCCGCTCTCCTTCCAATGCAGATGAAACAGCGGATCGCCGCCGAGATTGTCGATGCGCCATTGCAGCGTCACGCGGCCTTCCGGCACTGACAGCGCACCGTGCTTGGCGGCGTTGGTCGCGAGCTCATAGAGCAGAAGCGCAAAGGTCTGCGCCGAGCGCGCGCGCAGCGCAATATCGGGCCCCTCCATTTCGATCCGGCCGGCAAAGGGCAGAATGTCCTCGGAGACAAGGCTGTGCAGGCTGACGCTTTTCCAGTCGCTTGCGGTGAGGATCGACATCGCCTTGGCCAGCGCCTGAAGGCGGCCCTCGCAGGTGCGCTGGATTTCGGTGAGGCTGAGCCCCGGCGTGAAGCTCAGGCGGACCACCGCCTGCGCCACCGCCATCACGTTGCGGACGCGGTGATTGAGTTCGTGGATCAGCACCTTCAGCCGGTCTTCGGCGGATTTACGCGAGGCCACTTCGTCGGACAGGATCGCCGCGCGATTGAGAATAAAGCCGATCAGGAGCACGGCGCCGAGCGTCATCGCGATGCCGGTCCCCGCAAACCATAGCCCGCGCCACAAGCCCTCGCGCTGCAGATCGCGCGGCACCGCATAAACGAATTTCAATTCGCCCTGGCCGAAATCCATGGTCCGCTCGAACAACGTGCGGCGGCGCGGCTCATTGTCTGCGGCAATATCGGACGACAAATTGAAGAGCGGCGCGCTTGCGCCCTGACTCGAGATGGCAATGGCCGCACCGGCCGGCGCCTTGGCGCTTGCAAGCGCAGACCGGAATAATTCATCGATCCTGAAGCCGAAGCCCATCACGCCCAGAAAGCGGCCGGCCTCGTCGAAGATCGGCGCATAAAGCAGCAGTGTTTCCGCGTCCTGCGCTTGCGGGAGCCTCAGCGGCGACGTGCGCGTCACCTCGTGCGATTGCCTGGCGGCGAGAATGGCACGCAACCGATCCGGAACCGATCCGGCATCGATCCCGAGCGCGGAACGGTCGCGCTCCGGCGCGATATCGATCACCGGAAATAGCGGCCGGTCGAGGGTCTTGGGATCGATTGGCCGCCCGTCCTCTCCCCGCAGCGTCGGATCGGGCGCTTCCGACGCGCGCAACACCTGCTCGATCTCGGTCGCTTGTGCGGGCGGAACCTCCGGCAACCAGCCGACGAAAGCGAGATCGGGCGCAAGCCCGATCGCGCGCGTGCCGAAGCTGCCAAGCGGCGCAGGCGTGGATAGTGGCGGCGGCAGGAAGAAGCGCGACACCGTCTTTGCCAGATTGACCCGCTCCAGCAGATATTCGCTGACCGCCGCGAAATTTGCATCCACGATCTCGCCAATGCGCAGCCGCTCCAGCGCCCGGAACTGGCGCGATTCCTCGCGCGCGACATAAATCGAGAGCAGGATGCCGGCCGCTGCCAGGAGGGTGAGCAGGGCCGGAGACATGGCACGCTGCGGCAATTTGGATCGCTCGCGCAATTGCATGAAACGGATGGCCCCGGCATCAAGATTGGACGTTCCTGCCGCAGCCAGAAAGCGCAAATTTGGCGGAACCGTCCAGATAGAGATTGGTTAGCCGTCCTGCATCGTAAAGGGAATGCCTGCGCGGATGAGCCATGCGGTCGCACAGGTCGTCGAAACCGACATCCCGGCACGTCTCGACCGCTTGCCATGGAGCCGGTTCCATACGCTGGTGGTTGCCGCCCTCGGCATCACCTGGATTTTCGACGGACTCGAAGTGACGCTCGCGGGCGCGCTCGCGGGCGCGCTGCGGGAAAGTCCAGTCCTGAAATTCTCCAGCACCGACATCGGAATTGTCGGCAGCGCCTATCTCGCAGGCGCCGTCATCGGCGCACTGTTCTTCGGCTGGCTGACCGACCGGTTCGGCCGCAAGAAGCTGTTCTTCATCACGGTTGCCGTCTACCTCGTCGCGACTGCGGCGACCGCCTTCACCTGGAACCTCTGGACCTTCGCGCTGTGCCGCTTCTTCACCGGGGCGGGGATTGGCGGCGAATATGCCGCGATCAATTCCACAATCCAGGAGTTGATTCCGGCGCGGGTGCGCGGCTGGACCGATCTCGTGATCAACGGCAGCTTCTGGATCGGGGCGGCGATCGGCGCCGCCGGGTCGATCGTGCTGCTCAATCCGAACGTCATCGATCCCGAGACCGGCTGGCGGCTCGCCTTCCTGATCGGCGGCGGGCTCGGCCTCATCATTTTCTTCATGCGGATGTGGCTTCCGGAAAGCCCGCGCTGGCTGATGACCCATGGACGCGCCGCGGAAGCCGAGCGCATCGTCGCCGGCATCGAGGCGCGCATTCCCGGTTATGTACGGCCCGCCGAGCCGCTGCCGCGCATCAAGTTGCGGTCGCGCTCGCACACGCCGCTGATCGAGGCGGCGCGCACGCTGTTCTTCGTGCATCGCAACCGCGCCGGCGTCGGCCTCACATTGATGGCGGCGCAGGCGTTTTTCTATAACGCGATCTTCTTCACCTATGCGCTGGTGTTGACCGACTTCTTCGGCATCGCCGCCTATCAGGTCGGCTGGTACATCCTGCCATTCGCCGCCGGTAATTTCCTCGGACCGGTGCTGCTCGGCCGGCTGTTCGATACCGTCGGACGGCGGCCGATGATCTTCCTCACCTATCTGGTCTCGGGTGTGCTGCTGGCGATCACCGGCTGGCTGTTCATGGACGGTTATCTCACCGCAACCACGCAAACCGTCGCCTGGATGA
>NZ_JBKBVB010000042.1:0-34252 GCF_046289595.1 Pseudorhodoplanes sp. | reverse complement strand
ACATAGCCGCGGCCCCACACCGTCTCGATGTAGTTCTTGCCGTTCGAGGCATTCGCAAGCTTCTTGCGCAGCTTGCAGATGAATACGTCGATGATCTTGAGTTCGGGCTCGTCCATGCCGCCATAGAGATGATTGAGGAACATCTCCTTGGTCAGCGTCGTGCCCTTGCGGAGCGAAAGCAGCTCCAGCATCTGATATTCCTTGCCGGTCAGATGCACGCGCTGGCCGTGGACCTCGACCGTCTTCTGGTCGAGATTGACGACGAGATCGCCGGTGTTGATGACGGACTGGGCATGGCCCTTGGAGCGGCGCACGATCGCGTGGATGCGGGCGACGAGTTCGTCCTTGTGGAACGGCTTGGTCATGTAGTCGTCGGCGCCGAAACCGAGACCCCGGACCTTGTCCTCGATGCCGGCCAGGCCGGAGAGGATCAGAATCGGCGTTTTCACCTTCGCGACGCGAAGGGAACGCAGGACCTCGAAGCCCGACATGTCGGGCAGGTTCAGATCCAGAAGGATGATGTCGTAGTCGTAGAGTTTGCCGAGATCGACGCCTTCTTCACCAAGGTCGGTGGTGTAGACGTTGAAGCTCTCGGATTTGAGCATCAACTCGATCGACTGCGCCGTCGCGCTATCGTCCTCGATCAGCAAAACGCGCATGCCAGTCCCCTCTCTCGCCGCTGCGGGGCCCCTATCAGGTCGGCACGCCGGGAGCGGCGGCCTTTCAAACGCCTTGCAACAATACGATTCGGGAACGCTAGCCCCACATGGTTAACAAAAGCTGATTCCGGTTCGCAAGGCCGATCTAGGCAGCAGCCGTCGAATCGGCCTAAATTCTTATCCGGGTACAGCTTTTTCCCCGTGCGAGAGTTCATGTTCCGCGTCAAGAATCGGAATGAACCGACTCCCGGGGCCAGCCCTTGATTTCTGTCGCCGGCAAGCCCTTTCGCACCGTCACAGGAACGGTGACGCAATGATTAACGACGCGGGTAAACACGACGTTAAGACCGCCGCACAGGCGGTAACTTTAAGCGCGTGTGAAGAGGGGCGACGTTTCGCGACTCTTGTTGTCCCTCCCCGCAAGGGTGGGGGGCGCGGCGGCATGCAGTGCGGGGAACGTGCGATGGTGGCGTCATTCGCATGAAAGCCCTGGCCGAGCAGATCGCCGAACTCGACGGCGTCGAAATCTTTGGCCGCGTCGTTGGCGTGCGCGGCCTGATGGTCGAGGTGGCGGGGCCGATCCACGCGATGTCGGTCGGCTGCAAGGTCACGATCGAGACTGCGCCCGGCCGCGCCATCGCGGGCGAAGTGGTCGGCTTTTCCGGGAACAATGCGCTGCTGATGCCGTTCGGGGCGCTCGACGGCGTGCGGAGCGGCTGCCGCACCGTGGTTTCCGCAGCGCCGACTGCAGTGCGGCCCCCGGATGGCTGGCTCGGCCGGGTCGTCAACGCCATGGGCGAGCCGATCGACGGCAAGGGCCCACTGCCGGCGGGACCGTCCCCATATCCGTTCCGCGCTGCGCCACCACCGGCCCATGCGCGAAAGCGTGTCGGAGCCCCGCTCGATCTCGGTGTGCGCGCGCTCAATACCTTTCTCACCTGCTGCCGCGGCCAGCGCATGGGTATTTTCGCAGGCTCGGGTGTCGGCAAGTCGGTGCTGCTGTCGATGCTGGCGCGCAATGTCGAGGCCGATGTGTCGGTCATTGGCCTGGTCGGCGAGCGCGGCCGTGAGGTGCAGGAATTCCTGCAGGAGGATCTGGGCGAGGCGGGGCTGAAGCGCGCGGTGGTGGTGGTTGCGACGTCCGACGAGCCCGCCTTGATGCGCCGGCAGGCGGCGTATCTCACGCTGGCGATTGCCGAATATTTCCGCGACGAGGGCCGCGACGTGCTGGCGCTGATGGATTCTGTGACGCGCTTTGCGATGGCGCAGCGCGAGATCGGGCTGTCGGCCGGCGAACCGCCGACCGCCAAGGGCTATACCCCGACCGTGTTCTCCGAATTGCCGCGGCTTCTGGAGCGGGCCGGGCCGGGGACCGATCACGGCACCATCACCGGGCTGTTCACGGTGCTGGTCGACGGCGACGACCATAACGAGCCGATCGCCGATGCCGTGCGCGGCATTCTGGACGGCCATGTCGTGATGCAGCGCGCCATCGCCGAGCGCGGACGCTATCCGGCCATCAATGTCCTCAAATCGGTGTCGCGGACCATGCCGCGCTCCGCCGACCCGGCATTCCTGCCGGTCATCACGCGGGCCAAACAGGTCATGGCGACCTATGCCGACATGGAAGAACTGATCCGGCTCGGGGCCTACCGGCCCGGTTCGAGCGCGGAGGTGGACGAGGCGATCCGCCTGCATCAGCCGCTGGAGGACTTTCTCGGTCAGGCCAAGGACGACAAGACCACCCTCGCCGAAGGATATCAGCGGCTTGCCGGCATTCTCAGTGATCTGGAAACAAAAAAATAACGATAGCGCGGCACGATGTCGCCATAAGCGTTCGTGCGGGTTTCGCGCGGCGTTCGGAATTGGGGCTTCGGGGAGTGTGTGTCGATGAAGTCGCGTGAGACGCTGATCCGGCTACGCAAATTTCAGGTGGACGAAAAGCGCCGCCGGACAATGCAGATCGAGACCATGATCGCCGAGTTCGAGCGCATGAGCGCCGATCTCGAGCGCGAGGTGAAGGCCGAACAGGACCGCGCCGGCATTCAGGATCCTTCGCATTTCGCCTATCCGACCTATGCCAAGGCCGCGAACCAGCGCAAAGAGAATCTCAAGCGCTCGATCGACGAACTGCGCGTTCAGCTTGAAGAGGCCAAGGTCCAGCTGGCGGAAGCCTTCGAGGAACTGAAGAAGGTCGAATTGCTCGACGAGCGCGATCAGGCGCGCGAGCGCGCCGAACACGATGCCCGCGAGCAGATGGAGCTCGATTCCATCGGCATCATGCGCATCAAGAACGCCGTCCGCGCCTGACGCCTGCTGCACGGCGCAGCGGCGCGAAGCCGACCGCTCAGTTGACGGGCTTCGCCGGAAACTGCTCGCGTCCCTGGCGCGGATAATAGCACTGCATCGGCATGTTGCCCGATGCTGCGTCGCAGGTGCGGCGCCTGAGCTGTGGCGCAAAGCCAAGCTGGCCGTCGGCCTCCCGCTCAAAATAGACGTTGGGCGCTGCGGCGCGCTGCGGCGCTGCAGGCCGGGCGGGCGGCCTTGCCGCCTCGCGTGTCGCGCGGCGCGGCGCGGCCGGTTCGCGGAGCGTCTGTCTGGGGGCGGCGTTGCGTGGCTCCGCCTGTTTCGAAGCGGCGTTGCCGATCTGCGGGCGCCGGGGCGGCAGCGGCGTCATGGCGTCTTGCAGCGCACGTCCGGCAGATGGGACGGGCGTTTCCGGCGCGCTATTCGCAGCAGCGGCAGGCACGGCATTCTGCGCAACGGCGCGCGTATCGCCCTGCAGCGTTTGCACAGAGCCACTGATCGCATCCTCGGCCACGGCATCGGCGGACGCCGTGGCCTCAGTTTCCGGCGCGCCGGCGAGGGAGGCCGACGCCGGGTCGCGGTCACCGGGTTGCGCGGGCGCAGCCGGTGGAGCTGCGTTCGAACCGGCCACCTCCACGCTCGCATCGCGATGCCAGCGGTAGGCGCTCTCGGCTGCGAGCAAGCCGGCGGTCACGAACGCGGCGAGCAGCGCGTAGGCTGCGGCGCGCCTGACGGTCCAGAATGACGGATTTGCGGGCAACTCACGCATGACAATGCTCGGACGCTTGGTTTTATCGGAACCCGTCCTGATTTTTGCGGCCTCTTGGCTGCTCACATAGGGATTCAACCGACGAGGTCCACCCGTGTCGAGCGGGTTTTGGAAACGTGCTGAACGGCGTGATTGCATCGGATCGAACCGGATCGGTTCCGTTAACGGTGCTGAGCTCCGGCGGCGTGCCACCGCTGCGGCGGCGCCTTGCCCGACGTTGACATACCGACATACACTGGGATATGTCTTGACATATGATCGAGCGCACCACCGTCAGATTGCCCGCGGAATTGCTCGACCGCGCGCGCCGCAAGGCCGCCGCGGAAGGCCGCACGCTGACCTCCCTGATTGAGGAGGGGCTGCGGGACAAGGTGGAGGCCAATCCGAAAAAGCGCCCGGACAAACGCGTCATGCCCCGCGTCAGCAAGGCAAAGGGTGGCCCCCGTCCCGGCTTCGAAGACAACCCGCATCGTATTGCGCAGGACATCGAAGACCTCGATTACGTGGAACGGATGAGGCGGAGCTTCGAGTGATCCTGCCGGACATCAACGTACTGATTTATGCGTTCCGGGAAGACGCGCCGCTTCATGCGGTGTCCCGCTCCTGGTTGCGGGAGGTTATCGAAGGACCTTCTCGGTTCGGTGTTTCGCCCGTTGCTCTAAGCGCCGTGATCCGCATCACCACGAATGTTCGCGCCTATGCGCCCGCGAGCAGCTTGGAAGACGCCATCGGCTATTGCGAAGACATCCTCGGCCAGCCGCACTGTCAGGAAGTGGTGCCGGGGCCGCGGCATTGGGAGATATTCCGGGGCCTATGTGCGTCGACCCGCACGACTGACCCTGCCGTAACAGATGCCTGGTACGCCGCCCTTGCGATCGAGTGGGGCTGCGAATGGATCACGTTCGACCGCGGTTTCGCGCGGTTTCCGGGACTGAAATGGAATATGCCGAAGGCGACGTAACCGCGGTGCCGATTCGGCGATCAGATTGTGCTGCGCACCCGTCAATTCACCGCGTCTACCGCAATCACCGTCAAAGAGCGGCGGCTGCCGCTCACGGTTCGCCATTCGATCGACTGACCGGGCGGACAGGCCGATCAGCGCCGCGCCGACCGGCGTCAGCACCGAAATCCGGCCCTCCGACAGATCGGCCTCCTCGGGATCGACCAGCACGACCGTGCGAACCTGCGCGGTGACGTCGTCGCGGAACGTCACGCGCGAGCCCATCGCAACCAGGCCTGGCAGACGTTCGGCCGTGTCACAATCTTTGCGCGGTCGATTTCGCGCGCCAGGAAATCGCCAGCCTGCGGTCCGCTCGCGCGATCGGCAAGGCGGGTGAGTTTCTCGGCGTCACCCCGTGTCAGGGTGATCGGGGGCAGTTCGGACTGAAAATGGTTCATGCTGATCTCCTTCTGGCCCGGAGCGGAACGGCGCAACGCGGCCTCGGTGCCGGCGCGGGGCCGCGATCTTTTCGAAGCGTGTGAGCGGGAGGATGGTGCGAAAAAGCGAGAATGGTCAGCCCGGAAGGCTGACGTGCCCAGCCATCCGGGTCAGCGGTCTGCGTGCAGGCGGCCGGCGCGAAGCAGGGGACGGATCAGGCGCGCAATCCGAATAGGAAGGAGTTTGAAATCGGAAGTCAATCAGGGCGTAATTTGCCCGGCGGGTCCGGGGCCATGCTATGTCTAGAACGGTCTTTTGCCCGGGACTGCCTGATGCTGACGCCTGCCGATCTTTCCACGCTGCTCGCTGCCACCGCCCAGGGCGACCGCATCGCCTTCGAGCGGCTTTACGTGGCCACCCGGGCGAAACTCTACGGCGTCGTCATTCGTATCTTGAAGCGTCAGGACCTCGCCGACGAGGTAATGCAGGAAACCTATATCAAAATCTGGGGCAATGCCGGCTCGTTCGATCCGTCCAAAGCCTCTCCCATCACCTGGATGGTTACGATTGCGCGCAACCGGGCGATCGATCTTGTTCGCAAGCGCAGCGAGGCCTCGATCGAGGAGGAGCCCGAAGCGATGGACGTTGCCGCCGATATCCCCAATCCGCTGGCAGCGCGCGAGCTGAGCGAGGATTTGAGGCGGCTGATGGGATGCATCGGCACGCTGGATACCGACCGCAAGCAGATGGTGCTGCTGGCTTATTATAACGGGTTGAGCCGCGAGCAATTGGCGGCGAAGTTCCGAAAGCCCGTCAACACGATCAAGACCTGGCTGCGACGGAGCCTGATCGAGATCCGGGAATGTCTCGGATCGTGAGAGGGCGGATATGACAATGGACGAAGACCACGACATCCTGGCCGCCGAATATGCGCTCGGAACGCTCGACGCGCCCGAACGCGCGCAGGCCGAGCGCCTGATTGCGGACGACCGGGATTTCGCAGAGCGCGTCGCGTTCTGGGAGCGGCGGCTGTCATTGCTTGCCGAAGCCGCCGAGGGCGTCGAGCCGCCGGCATCGCTGTGGACGAAAATCGCGGCCGCTCTGCCGGGGGCTGCCTCGGCCGTGGGCTTGCCGTCCGGCAGCGCCGAGGTCATCGATCTTACGCGGCGCCTGAAGCGATGGCGCAATCTCGCCTATGCCACGACTGCGCTCGCTGCGTCTTTGTTGGTCTTTGTCGGCATCCGCGAGGCCTATCAGCCGCGGCCCGATGCCGGGCGTTATGTTGCCGTCCTGCAGGCTGACAAGGTGTCGCCGGGCTTCCTGCTGACGGTCGATCTGCGGACCAAGGAATTCACGGTGCGCCGTGTCGGCGCCGATGCGCCGCGCGACCGGTCCTATGAGCTTTGGCTGGTCCACGACAAGTTTCCGCGGCCCCGTTCGCTTGGGCTGATCGGCGACCACGAGTTCACCCGCTCGCAGCTCGCCGCCTATGATCCGCAGATTATCAACGAAGCCACATACGCGGTGACGGTTGAACCACCCGGCGGTTCGCCGACCGGCGTCGCCACCGGGCCGATCGTTTATGTCGGCAAGCTGATTGAGGCGGTGCCCTAGATAGATCGCTCGCCGTCAGAGCGCCGTGCGCGATTTTCCGAAAATCAGCGACAGGGCGCGCACAAAAAAGTTGCGCCCCCTTGGGGGAGAGGGGGCGCAACACACAACGTTGATCCCTGGGGGGAGGGAGATTCAACGTCAGAAAACTAGCGGATCGTACCGAGGCCACCGGCTGTGGTGGTGGCCGTTCCGGCGCGGATCACCGGGCCCGACGCATCAAACCGCTGGGCGAAGGTGTCGGCGCCCGTGGAGAAATTCGGTTTGGCCAGGATGCCCACGCCAACCACCATGATGGCGGCAATAAGCGAAACGACAACCACCTTCAGATGGGTCGCGCTATCGGCGGTGCGCAGCGAGGAATTGTTCATGACACGTCCCTGCCTGTCCTGGTGTCCCGCATTTTTTGTCGGGACCGCATGCCGCCCGGTTCAATCCCGACGACGTAGCAGGAACGTAGTACGGCGCTTTCCGTTCCGCATCGGGCGTTCACATCTCGTTGACCAGATGTGAAAGGACGTGACTGTTGCGATCCGGCCGCGTCGGGCCGCATGGCGCATTAACGATTTGTTAACCGCAAATTTTGTGCGCGCGCAGCCAGAGACGATTGTCAGATGCTGCCGACCGTCTTCAACCGTGCGCGCGGATGGATTTCCGCCTGTGAGAGGACAGGCGTCTGCGAGCGGAAACGTTCCACGATGCCCCGCACGAACGGCCGGATTGACGCCGATGTGACCAGCACCGGGGCTTCGCCCTGGCGCGCCGCCTCCTCGAAGCGTTCACGAATGAGTGTGATGAATTCCGAGAGCTTCGAGGGCTGCATTGCCAGCGTGCGCTCGTCGCCCTGGCCGATGATGGAGTCGGCGAAGGCCTGCTCCCATTTCGCCGACATGGCGATCAGCGGCAGATAACCCGAATGCGATGTGTGCTGTGCGCAAATCTGCCGCGCCAGCCGCGCGCGGACATGCTCGGCGATCTGCGCCGGATTGCGGGTGAACGACACCGCGTCGGCGACGCCTTCCAGGATCGTGGAGAGATCGCGGATCGAGACGCGCTCGGCGAGCAGCATTTGCAGCACCCGCTGAATGCCCGACATCGAAATCTGAGCGGGCACGATATCCTTGAGCAGCTCGGCCTGTTCCTTGGGCAATTCCTTCAGCAGCTTGGAGACTTCCGCATAGGAGAGCAGGTCGGAAACATTGGCCTTCAAGAGCTCGGTCAGGTGCGTCGACAACACCGTTGCGGCATCCACGACCGTATAACCCTTGATCGCGGCCTCTTCCTTGTGCGCCGCATCCACCCAGGTGGCCGGAAGGCCGAAGGTCGGCTCGATGGTGTGGATGCCGGGCAGGTTTACCTGGCCGCCGTTTGGATCCATGACCATGAACTGGTTCGGCCACAGCTTGCCGGAGCCGGCCTCCACCTCCTTGATCTTGATGACATAGGTGTTGGCGTCGCTCTGCACATTGTCGAGAATGCGCACCGCCGGCATCACGAAGCCCATCTCCAGCGCCAGCGCGCGGCGCAGCGCCTTGATCTGTTCGGTCAGGCGGTCGCCGCCATCCTGGGTATTGACCAGCGGCAAGAGCGCATAGCCGAGCTCGATCTTGAGGTCGTCAATCTTGAGCGATTGCGAAATAGGCTCTTCGGCGGGCGCCGCGGCGGCAGCGGCGGCGGCTGTCTTCTCGGATTTGGCCGCGTCGGCCATCGCCTTGTGCTGCTTGCCGAGGTGCCACGCCAGCGCGCTGGCGCCGCCGCCGAGCAGCAGGAAGGGCAGCATCGGAATGCCAGGCAACAGCGCCATGATCAGCATCACCGCCCCTGACATGCCGAGTGCCTTCGGATAGCCGGAGAGCTGCTTCATCAGCGCCTTGTCGGCGGCGCCCGAAACGCCCGATTTCGAGACCAGCAGGCCCGCCGCAGTCGAGACGATCAGCGCCGGGATCTGGGTGACAAGGCCGTCGCCGACGGTCAGCAGCGTGTAGGCCTTCGCGGCATCGAGAAAACCCATATTCTGCTGGGCGACGCCGATGATTATGCCGCCGATCACGTTGATGAACACGATCAGGAGGCCTGCGATGGCGTCGCCGCGCACGAATTTCGAGGCGCCGTCCATGGCGCCGAAGAAGCCGCTTTCGTCCTCCAGCTCCTTGCGGCGGCGGCGGGCTTCGGTCTCGTCGATCAGACCGGCGGACAGGTCGGCGTCGATCGCCATCTGCTTGCCGGGCATGGCATCGAGGTGGAAGCGGGCTGCGACTTCAGCGATGCGGCCCGAGCCCTTGGTGATGACCACGAAATTCACGATGATCAGGATCGTGAACACGATGATCCCGATCACGAAATTGCCGGCCATCACGAAATTGCCGAATGCCTCGATGACGTGGCCGGCCGCGGCCGGTCCCTCGTGTCCGTTTGCCAGGATCAGCCGTGTCGAGGCGAGATTGAGCGCCAGCCGAAGCATGGTCGCGATCAGGAGCACGGTCGGGAAGGCGGAGAATTCCAGCGGTCCGTGGATGAACAGCGCCGTCATCAGGATCAGCACCGAGATCGTGATCGATACCGCGAGGAACATGTCGAGCGCCATCGGCGGCAGCGGCAGGATCAGGACAACGAGGATCGTCATCACGCCCGCGGCGAGCATCAGGTCGCCGCGCTTGGCGAGTTGCGCAATCTCGTGCATGGCGGGCAGCGCGAAGCGCCCGCGTGCCGGAGCTGCCGTGATGTCGGACATTCGGAACCCGAAAAACCCCTGAACCTGCTAGGTAATATTTGCCCGGTTTATGGTTAGGGAAGGGTTAACGGGGGTGGCGCGGCACCGCGGAGTTCTTAAGGTCCGCGGTCGAAACGGGGGCTTTTCATGGCGCAATCGGAAAATGCGGCGTTCGACTTGCACGCAGCGCAGCATCTGCTGGACGGAGTTTTCGCGCCCTGGGTCCGCGACTTGACCCTGAGCGTCGAGGCGATTCATCCGCCCGGCAGCGACGGCGGGGCTGGGGCCAGCTTGCGGATGAAATTCTCCGAGCGGCTCTGCCGCGAGGGTGGCATGATCTGCGGCCAGGCGCTGATGGCGCTGGCCGACACTGCGATGGTGTTTGCGGTGGCGTCGGCCTGCGGGCGCTACCGGCCGATGACCACGGTGGACCAGACCTCGCACTTTCTGAAACCCGCCGCCAATGCCGATGTGCTGGCGGACGCGCGGATCGTGCGCCTCGGCCGCAGCATGGCCTTCGGACAGGTGCTGCTGACGACCGCCTTCGATCCCAAACCGGTCGCGATGGTGTCGAGCGCCTATGCGCTGATGTAAGGGGTGCACGGCCCATTGGCCCCAGCCGGCAGGGTTACCGCTTCACCTCCGCACGCCACGTCACCGGCCAGTCGTCCGCAGGGATCAGGCGGCACTCGCCCATCGTCCGCTGAAGCGCCAGCTGGAACGCCTTGCCGTCCCACACCCATTTTTCCTCAATGCCGCAATCGCCGATGCCGCGGCCCTTGTTGAAGCTGGTCAGCGTCATGGTCTGCGGATCGAAGGAGGGATTCGTCAGTCCGGATCGCGGTGCGTCCTTGTCGCCGAGGCCGGGCGGCCTGCGAAAGTCGGCCGGGCGCAGCGCCTGCGCATTGCCGGCCGGACCGATCAGGAAGACGTTCCAGAAATTATAGGCGCCGCTGCTATCCGGGCAGGTGAACTGATAGAGGAATTGTCCGCCGCCGAGCGGGCTCACGTCCTCGATCTGCGAATTCTTGTCGTTATCGTCGCACAGCGCGCGGCCCCTGGCGAGCAATGCGGGCGAATGGTTCTCCGGCGCCTTCGCATCCGATGGTTTGGCCGCAACGATCACCGGCGCGTTCGGCTGCGGCAGCACGGCGGAGGCGGGCTTCGGCCCGCGCCGCACGACAGCCGTGACGGTGTCGAGCCGCTTCTGCTGGTCATCAATCCACAACAGGGAAGCGGTCGCGCCCGACATCGAGATGCGCGTGACGGCGCCCTCGGGCGGTTTGCCCGCATAGTGGCGCGTGACCACGATGGCTTTGGCCTTGCGGATCGAGTCGATCAGTGCGGACGCGGCATTGCCGCGCGCGATTTCGCTGCGGCGATAATCGGAGCCTTCGCCTTCTTCGCCCCGAAGACTGCCCGACGGCAGGCCGGGCAGGGAGGGGTCGTCGAATGCCACGCTGTACGACTTGGCGCTGCCCAGATCGACCGAGAGCGTGACGATCACCGGCGCATCGGCTGAGCCGCCGCGCTCGATCCGCAGATAGGCGCCGGCTTCGCTTGCATCCGGGCTGGTGGCGAAGGCCGAGCAGTTCCTCAGGTTGTCGCAGGCCGCCAGCCAGTCGCGAAAATCCTTGAAGGATGCGTGAGCGGATGCGGCGGGTAGGATCAGCGCGATCGCGAGCGCGATCCGGGTGTAAGGAGGCATGCGTCAACCTGTCGAGGCGGCCGCTCAGGTCAGCGGCGGAAAGATATGGCGGCCGTCGGCGCCGAGCGGCAGCGGGTCGGCGCGGATCACATGCTCGATTTTCAGCGGTGCGTAAAGATGCGGAAACAGCGCCCCGCCCCGCGAGGGTTCCCATTTCAAGGGAGCGCCCAGCGTGTCGGCATCGACATGCAAAAGCACGAGGTCGCGCTGACCGGCGAAATGCTTCGCGGCGGTTTCTGCCGCCTGCTCTGCGGTGGAAAAATGGATATAGCCGTCCCGGATATCGACATCGGAGCCGCGAAACGCGCCCTCGTCCTGTGCGGCGGCCCAGAGCGAGGCGGGAAGGATTTTGTAGATGGTGGGCATCGGTTTCTCCGCCGTCGTCATGCCCGGGCTTGAGCGGGACATCTACGCCATTTTCATGAATACGAAAACGTGGATGGCCGGGACAAGCCCGGCCATCACGACTGAGTTATGCGCGGCAAATCACCCCGCAAACCGCATCTCGCCGCCATGCGGCGGCGGCACCGGCACGCCGTCGCCGGCATATTCGTTGAGCTTGTTGCGCAGCGTGCGGATCGAGATGCCGAGGATATTTGCCGCATGGGTGCGGTTGCCGAGGCAATGTTTCAGCGTCTCCAGGATCAGGTCGCGCTCGACATCGGCGACGGTGCGGCCGACCAGCGCGCGCGTCACCTGCTCGGCGGCGACGGCGGCATGGGCGACCTGGGGCGCGACCTGGGGCGAAGCCTGCGGCGCGTCGAGCCGGAAGCCGTCCGGCGTCACCAGCGCCTCGGCGCCGATTTCAGGCTGGCTCGACAGCAGCACCGCGCGATGAACCATATTCTCCAGTTCGCGCACGTTGCCGGGCCAGGGATTGATGGCAAGCGCCTGCTTTGCATCCGCCGAAAGCGGGCGTACGGGGAGGCCGTTGGCCGCGGAATATTTCGCGACGAAATGCTCGGCCAGCGCCAGTACGTCCTTGGGCCGTTCGCGCAGCGGCGGAATGCGCAGGTTCACGACATTGAGACGGAACAGGAGATCCTCGCGGAAGGTGCCGTTGCGCGCTGCTTCGCCGAGATTGCGGTTGGAGGTGGCGATGATGCGGATATCGACCGGCACGGGCCTGGTGCCGCCGACGCGGTCGATCACCCGCTCCTGGATGGCGCGCAGCAGTTTCGCCTGCAGCCGCACGTCCATTTCCGAAATTTCGTCGAGCAGGAGGGTGCCGCCATTGGCTTCCTCGAATTTGCCGATGCGGCGTGCGATGGCGCCGGTGAAGGCGCCTTTCTCGTGGCCGAACAGTTCGGATTCCAGCAGCGCCTCAGGGATCGCCGCGCAATTGACGCTGATGAAATGCTTCTTGGCGCGTTTCGAGCGGGAATGGACATAGCGCGCCAGCACCTCCTTGCCGGTGCCGCTTTCGCCGGTGATCAGCACGGACGCATCGGAGCCTGCGATCTGCTGGGCGAGCTTCACCACATGGCCCATCGCATCGTCGCGCCAGACCATCTCGCGGTCGTCGTCGGCGACGGCGGCGAGCACCGCCGCGATCATCTCCGGGTCGGGCGGCAGCGGGATATATTCTTTCGCGCCGGCATGGATGGCGGCAACGGCAGCCTTGGCATTGGTCTCGATGCCGCAGGCCACAACCGGCGCATGGATATGCTCGGCGGCGAGCCGCGCCACCAGATCGGCAATGTCGAGTGCGACATCCACCATCAGAAGATCGGCGCCGCGGCCGGAGCGCAGCACCGCCAGCGCCTGATCGGCGGTGTCGGCGTGGGTCACCGAGGCGCCTTTGTCCATGGCGTATTTGGTGGCGAGCGTGAGCTGGCCTTTCAGGGTGCCGACGATGAGGAGGCGCATGGGCGTGGTCCTTAACTGCTGCCGTTTCTTTGCTAGGCTTTGTCTGCCTTGATGATTTCGGTCATGGTGACGCCGAGCTTGTCCTCGACGAGCACGACCTCGCCGCGGGCGATCAGGCGGTTGTTGACGTAGATGTCGATCGCCTCGCCGACCTTGCGGTCGAGTTCGAGCACGGCGCCGGGACCGAGCCGCAGCAAGTCGGAGACGTCCATGCGGGCGCGGCCGAGAACCGCCGAGACCCGCACCGGCACGTCGAAAATCGCCTCGAGATCGGCCGCGGTCTTGCCGCCGGGTTCGGGCCCGGACGGAGCGATCGCAAGATCGCCCGGCGCCAGCGCGCCGCCTTCCAGATTGGGGAAGGGGACATTGGTGGGATCGTCACTCATCGTTGCTACCTCTCACTTCCGGCGCGCCGCCGGCGTGCCGCGCATCCACGAACCGCCGCACCGTCTCCTCGATCATGGCGTCGGCGGCAGCCCGGTCGCGGATGACACCGCCGTCCGCCCATTCGATGCGGCAATCGCCGATGGCGATGTCGGGCTCCGCCAATACAAGCAGGCGGCCGTCGAATCCGGTCTGCCGGGCAAGCTCGACAAGCTTTCGCTGTGCCTGCTCATACAAGGCGTCATTCACCCGGACCGCGACATGCGGCGTGGCCACGAGTTCGCGGAAGCAATCCCTGGCCAGCGCCTCGACCTCGGCAAACGGCTCGCGCGCAATCAATGCGCCGGCGAGCTTGCGTCCGGCCGCCACCGCAACCTCGACGGCTTCCGCCTCGACCCGCAATTCGACGCTGCTCAGCCCCTGCGTCAGGACCGAGAGCGAATGCGCGATATTCTCCATGGCGATGGCGAGACGGCGCGCGCTCTCCGCGGCAGCCTCCTGCTGGCCGGCCGTAAAGCCGTTGCGGTAGCCGCGCGCCTCCGCCTCGCCGAGCTTCGTCTCGTGCTCGGAAACCGACACTGTATTCGCGGGCTTTGGCTCCCCGAAATCGATGTCGAACATGAATTTCTTCGCGGGCGCGCTCATCAGTAGATCAGCTCCTCGTCGCCGCGCTGCTTGGACAGCACGAGTTCGCCCTTGGCCGCGAGATCCTTGGTCAGGTTGACCAGCAGCACCTGCGCCTCGTCGACGTCCTTGAGCCGTACTGGCCCAAGGTTGGCCATATCGTCCATCAGCATCTTGGCCGCGCGCGAGGACATGTTGGAGAAGAAGAACTGGCGCACCGTTTCGTTGGCGCCCTTGAGCGCAATTGCGAGCTTGTCCTTGTCGACATGGCGCATCAGGGTCTGCGCCGAGCCGGCGTCGAGCTTGACCAGATCGTCGAAGGTGAACATCAGCGCCTTGATGCGCTCGGCGCTGTCGCGGTTGGCCTCTTCCAGCGAGGTCAGGAAGCGGGTCTCGGTCTGGCGGTCGAAATTGTTGAAGATTTCCGCCATCACCTCATGAGAGTCCCGGCGCCGGGTCTTCGAGATGTTGGACATGAATTCGGTGCGCAGGGTCTGCTCGACACGATCCAGCACTTCCTTCTGGATCGATTCCAGCCGCAGCATGCGATTGACCACGTCGAGCGCGAGTTCTTCCGGAAGGATCGAGAGCACGCGGGCGGCATGTTCCGGCCGCAGCTTCGACATGACCACTGCGATCGTCTGCGGATATTCATTCTTCAGATAATTCGCGAGAACCTCTTCCTGAACGTTGGAGAGCTTCTCCCACATGTTGCGGCCGGCCGGTCCGCGGATTTCGTCCATGATGCCGCCGACGCGGTCGGGCGGCAGGAATTGCTGCAGCAGCCGTTCGGTGGCCTCGTAATTTCCCAGAAGCGAGCCCGAGGCCGACAGGCGGCTGACGAATTCGAGCAGCAGGCCTTCGACCAGCTCGGATTCGATGGTGCCGAGCGTGGACATCGTGATCGACAATTGACGCAATTCGTCGTCGTCGAGCAGTTCCCAGATCTTGCCGCCATAGTCTTCGCCGAGTGCCAGCATCAGAACGGCGGCGCGTTCCGGCCCGCTGAGCTGACGCGTCGGGCGCGGCGCCTCGGCCTGACGGCTCGCAAGCCCGGCCATCACGCTGCTGATCTGTTCGCGAGAGCTCTGATTTTCGTTGGGGTTGCTCATGGGGCTTCCTAAGCGGCCTCATGCAGCCATTGACGGATGATGGCGGCGGTCTCGTGCGGATTGCGGTCGGCGAGTTCGCCGACTTTCTTCACCGATTCGGCGTGAACCTGGCCTTGCACCTTGGCGATGTCGATCATCGCCGAGGTGTGGTTCGAAATGGCGACGCTCTGGTCGGTTCCGACGATGGAGACATTCGGGCCCGCGGCAGTGGTGACAGCGGCGCCGCTGCCGGCTGCGCCGGGCAGCCCGGGCACGGAGCCGTCCGGCAGCAGGGTTCCGGCGGGCGGCGTATCCGGGGTCACGATCCTGCGCACCAGCGGACGGACCACAAAGAACAGCACGATCAGGCCGAGGAATCCCATCACCACGAGCTCGATGCCGCGCATGATGTCGTCCTTGGTGAAGTCGCCGATGCCGAGCCAGCCCTTCGGCGTATCGGCGAAGGTCTGCGGCAGTTCGGCGAAGCGCAAGTTGACGATTTCCACCTGATCGCCGCGCCGCTGGTCGAAACCGATCGCCGAACGCACCAGCGCCGCGATCCGGTCAAGCTCCTCCCTGTCGCGCGGGGTATAGACCGACTCGCCGTTGGCGTTGCGGGCATAGGTCCCGTCGACCAGCACCGCGACCGAGATGCGGTTGACGCGGCCGCCCTCGATCACCTCGGTCTTGGTGGTGCGAGAGATTTCGTAATTGACGATTTCCTCGCTCTTGCGATTGTCGCTCTTGTTGCCGCCGTCATTCTGTTGCTGGCGGTTCTGCTGTCCGCCCGGCAATTCGTTGCCCACCGTGACCTGACCTTCGCGCGCTTCCGAGGAATTGGCGCTTTCCTCGCGGGTCTGGCTGGAGCGCACCACGCGGCCTTCCGGATCGAATTTGTCGGTGGTCTGGGTGATGCGGTTGAAGTCGAAATCTGCGGTCAGCTGCACCCGGGCGCGGCCGGGACCGACCACCGAGGACACGATGGTCTCGACATTCTCACGCAGGCGGCGCTCGAAGGCGAGCTTGCGCTCGTCGGCGCCGGCGCCAAGGCCGGACAGGCTGTCATCGGCGCCGTCGGCCAACAGGCGGCCGGCCTCGTCCACGATCGACACGCGGCCGGGCTTCAGCCCGTTGACCGCCGACGCCGCCAGATGACGAATCGCGCGCACCTGTTGAGCTTCCAGAGAACCGCGCAGCTTCAGCACAATCGAGGCCGACGGCTCCTGCCGCTCGCGCGAGAATAACGGGCGCTCCGGCAAGACGAGATGCACGCGCGCGGCCACCACCCGATCGATCGAGCGGATGGTGCGCGCAAGTTCGCCCTCGAGAGCGCGCAAATGATTGATGTTCTGGACGAAGCTTGTCGCGCCCAGCGCGTCGGATTTATCGAAAATCTCGTAGCCAACGCCGCCGCCCTTCGGCAGCCCGGATTCGGCAAGCTTCATGCGAAGGCGCGTGACCGCGTCCTTCGGCACCAGGATGATCGCCCCGTCATTGCGGGTCTGGTAAGGGATCGCCTGGCGCTCCAGATCGCGGATGATCGCCGCCGAGTCCTCGAAGGCGAGGTCGGTGAAGAGCGGGGTCATCGGCACCGCCGTTACCCGCAGGATGATGAATGTAAAGAACCCGATCAGCGCGGCGGCCACCGCGGCCATCGCCATGACGCGTGTCGCACCCAGAGTCTTTACGAACTCGACCAGACCTTGCACCGAATAGGCCCCCCAACGCGCAACCCGGCAATATTTGCCGCGCGCATGGTTTCCATTCGGTTAACGCCGTTAAGGATTGCGTCCGGGCCGTGGCCGACGTCGATTGCGGCCGAAGAGGGAAACAGGGATGCGCATGGGCGAGGGTGTGAGAATAGGACGCGCCAAAGAAAAAAGGGCGAGATCGACCCGCCCCTCCATCATCCTCGCAGCCTGTTCTGGCTGCAGCGCGTCAGTGCCAGCGACGGCACATCTCGTATCGGCCGAACCCGGCGTCGGTAACGCAGGGGGCTGACCGCGCCCGCTTCACGGTCGAAACCTTGACCGGGCGGCGATAAGCGCGTGGCGCGCCGTGGGCGGGAAGCCGCTTCCAGTAATAGCCGCGGACATAGACGTATCGATAGCCGCGGGGTGTGGTGTACAGCGGTTCCCGGAACGCATAGCCGAGCGAGGTATCGACCGGGGACCAGGACGCGCCGCGCGGCCAGGTATAGACCGGCACGGCGCGATAGCCCGGCGGCTCGTGGAAGCCGGCCGCGGCACCGACGGCGAGCTGGCGCGCCGAGGCGGGCAGCGTAATGGCAACAAGCGCCGCGAGCGCAAGAAGAATCGGGCGGATCGGCATGAAGGACTCCGGTGCAGGCATAGCCAG
The DNA here is from genome assembly GCF_046289595.1 of Pseudorhodoplanes sp. Taxonomy (GTDB): domain Bacteria; phylum Pseudomonadota; class Alphaproteobacteria; order Rhizobiales; family Xanthobacteraceae; genus Pseudorhodoplanes. The sequence continues at coordinate 16,784 of NZ_JBKBVB010000042.1, read as the reverse complement.
TCTAGCGGGGGCGGGAGCCAACCGGAAGCCGGATTGCGTGGTTTTCGGCAGCTATCGTCCGGGCTGTGGCTAATGAGACAGCCGCGTGGACCGGATGCTCCGATGCGTCAAAAGAAATCGAGCGCGAAAATCGCGCTCGTCACACTTCGGTAACCGGATTTAACCGCAACTTACTGCCGGTATTGCTGAATGCGCGTGGTGCGCAGGCCGGCGAGACCGTGCTGGTCGATCGAGAACTGCCAGGACAGGAATTCCTCGGTCGTGAGCGTATAGCGCTGGCAGGCCTCTTCAAGAGAAAGCAAGCCGCCGCGCACGGCTGCCACCACTTCCGCCTTGCGGCGGATAACCCAGCGCTTGGTCGAGGGCGGCGGCAGGTCCGCAATGGTAAGCGGCGAACCGTCCGGCCCGATCACATACTTGACCCTCGGGCGATGAGGTTCAGTCATCGTTGCACTCATACACTCAACCGACAAACACAAGGGATCGTAGCGTGACCCGCTTAAGATTTGCCTAAGCGCAACATTCAATTGCGAAATGACCGCGGGCCCGGCGACGCGCATGGATTTAACGGCCCGTTAAGGTCGGCACTGCGTTCGGATCAGCTATTGCGCCGAGCTGGAATAGGTCGGACGTACGACCCGCTTGATCTTGTCGAGCGAATAGTCGGTATTGTTGACCGACAGAACCGGCGGCGTCTTGGACACGTCGACCGAATCGACGATGCCCTGAACTTCGGTCGATACCGAGACGTTCTGACCGGCTGCGTCCTTTGCGGTGATCGACAGTTTGTAATCGCCATCGGGCTGCAGCACGCCCGAATTGTTGCGCCCGTCCCAGACGAAGTTCTGAATTCCGGAATTCAGCGAATAGGTGCCGGTGAACACCGTGGCGCCGGCGGAATTGATGATGTTCACGGTCGCGGTCGCAGGCTTGGGCGAGTTGAAGCTCCAGCCCGCGGTCCCGTTCGCAAGCCGCGATGTCTGGCCGTCGATGGCGACGATATGTCCGACGAAGCCGAGCGCCTGGGTCGATTGCGCGGTCTGCTGCAGCGACACCAGGGTTTCGAGTTGCGTGTTGGATTTGAGCTGCTGTTCGACCTGCGCGAATTGCACGAGCTGCGCCGTGAATTGGTTGGTGTCCAGCGGATCCAGCGGATTCTGATTCTTCAGCTGCGTGGTGAGCAACTGCAGAAAGGTGGTGAAGTTGCTCGCAAGCGTGTCGTTCGACGAGCCTGACGAACTCCCGGTGACGGCGGCGGCGACGGAGCTGGTCGTGCTGGAAATCAGTGACATCAGTTTCGTCCTTTTTTGTCAGACGCGAATGTCGAGGCCGCCGCGCAGCGCGGCAAGGCGGGTATAGCCCTGCACGGCGTCGCTCGGCGGCAGATCGGGATCCTGGATCAGGTTCGCTTCGCGGGGCCGCTCGCCATTCTCGCGCCGCTCCGCAAAGCCTTGGTCGCGCAGCGAGAACTCGAGCGCATGGTCCGAGGTCTTGAGGCCTGCCTGCTGCAGGGCGCGTTCGAGCGTCGACTGATCGCGGCGCAACAGGTCGTAGGTATCGGCGCGCTCGATCACGAGCCGCGATTTGACGTTGCCGTCGCGATCGATATCGAGCCGCACGTCGATGCGCCCGAGCTCCGGCGGATCGAGCCTGATTTCGAAACGGGAATTACCGGCGCGGGCCTGAGCCGCGATCTCGACCGCGATGGCATTGATCGGGATCGGCTGGGCCGCGCTGACCGGCGCCTGCACGGCGGGTGATTGCGGCGCGGCGCTGTGTGCCGGGGCAGGAGTCGCAAGCTGGGCGAGTTGCGCCGATGGATCGGCCTGAGCCTTGCCGAAATTTCCGGAATCGTCCGCCGTTGCTCCAAGCTGGGCCGGCGACGTTTTGTCGGTGGCGTCAGAATGGCGAGCGGTAGGGGCCTCGGCCGGTTTCGCTGCGGGTTTTGCGGCCTTGTCGGAATCGTTCGAGTTGGCGGGCGTGCCGTCCCGATCCGCATCGGCGGATTGTGGCGTTGCCGCCGGCAATGGCTGCCCGTCAGCCTCGTCGGACGGCTCGGCTGAATCGGCCGCCGGAGCGCCGGTCGATTGTTGCGCGGCTTTCGCGATCTGCGGCTGCGGGGCGAACGAAGCCGATTGCGTTTGCATCGCAGCCGGGTCCGCATCGGCGTCCATCGTGGGCGTGGCGGGCGCGGGCGATGCAGTCCGCGCCATCTCCGGATCGATCGCGTCGGGTGCGCCCTCGATCTGCTCTGCGGCTTGATCGAGCGGAGCCGAAACTGGTTCGGCGGGCGCCGGCTGTGGCACCGCCGCAGACGTCGCGGCAATGACCGGCGCGAGGGCTTCCGGCAGATCGGAGACGGCCGCTTGATCGGCCGGAGCGGCGTCGGGAGTCGCTGCCGCGGGAGCGTCGCCGGCGTCAATGTGTGCCGGGGCGAAGACTTCGGTCCCGGCGAGAGCCAACAACGCGTCCTCCGGGATGGCCGCAGCGTCTTGTGGAACCGCCGCGGGCGGGGCGTCCGGCGCGGTGTCATCGCCGGTGTCGTGTGAGGAGTGCGCTGTCGCAGACGTGTCGGGCTGCTGTGCGGCCTGGTTGCCGGCGGATGGCGCGGCTGGCCGTTCGGAGGATGTCGCGCGACCGCGCTGCGGAGCGGCGCTTGTGTCTACCGGCCTTGGTGCGGGCCCGGCTTCATCGATCATTGCGGCAAAGCCGCCATCGCCCTGCGGTCCCTTTGACCGGGAACTGCGCTCGCTATGGGGCCGGTGCGAAAGAGCGGACGCTTCCGATACGACACTGGTCACTGAGAACTCCGGAGATATTCCAGAAAAAGGGGGCTGGTTGCCGCCCCACCCGCAGAATGATTTGCAAGCCCTGCGCCAGCCGGTCAGCTCGGAAAATGCAGCAAAATCAACGCTGTCGGCGATGAGATGGAGGTCGTGACCGGCAAGCCCGGCCATCGCCCGGCAGGAAATTCCTACCGGGCCTTCCTATATGTCCTGCGATTGCCTCGGCCTGCGCTCCGCCTGTACAAGCGGGCGGGGAGATGGCGACGGTATTCGGTCATCCAAGGGAGTGCGGCCAAGGCCGCAGTCTGCATGCTCAATTCGCTCGGTCTAGCCAGCCGTCCGCAGGACACCCGCGTCGTGGTTGCGATGTCGGGCGGGGTGGACTCGTCCGTCACCGCGGCGCTGCTCGCGGCCGAGGGCTACGACGTCGTCGGCGTGACGCTGCAGCTCTACGACCACGGCGAGGCGACGCATCGCAAGGGCGCCTGCTGCGCCGGCCGCGACATTCACGACGCGCGCAGCGTCGCCGCCACCCTTGGCATCCCGCATTACGTGCTCGACTACGAGCACCGCTTCAAGGAGGCAGTGATCGACCGCTTCGCCGAAAGCTATGTCGCGGGCGAGACGCCGGTGCCATGCATCGCCTGCAACCAGTCGATCAAGTTCCGCGACCTGCTCGATACCGCCAAGGATCTCGGCGCTCAGGTCATGGCCACCGGCCACTACATCGCATCGCGCGCTTTGCCGGACGGCCGCCGCGCGCTGTACCGCGCCCGCGAGGAGGAGCGCGACCAGAGCTATTTCCTGTTTGCGACCACCCGCGAGCAGCTCGATGTGCTGCGATTTCCGCTCGGCGATCTGACCAAGGCGCAGACCAGAGAGGCCGCGCGGACGTTCGGGCTATCGGTCGCCGACAAGGACGACAGCCAGGACATCTGCTTCGTGCCGCAGGGCCGCTATACCGACATCATCGAGAAGCTGAAGCCGCATGCGGCGGACGCCGGCGACATCGTTGATCTCGACGGCCGCGTGCTCGGCCGCCACAACGGCATCATCCATTACACCATCGGCCAGCGGAAGGGCCTCGGCGTCGCCGCGGGCTATCCGCTCTACGTGGTGCGGCTCGATCCCGCGACCTGCCGCGTGGTTGTCGGCCCGCGCGAGGCGTTGCGCACGCGGCGGATCGCACTGCGCGATATCAACTGGATCGGCGATGGCAGCCTGGACGCCGCGCTCGATACCGGCCGCCGCGAGGTCTTCGTCAAGGTGCGCTCGACGCGGCCGCCGCAGCCGGCCTGGCTGATGCGCAGCGGCGTCGATGTCGCGGTCGAGTTGATCGATGGCGAGGACGGCGTCGCTCCCGGTCAGGCCTGCGTATTCTACGATGCGCCGGAAGGCCAGGCGCGGGTGCTGGGCGGCGGCTTTATCAAGAGCACGCTGCCTGTCATGGCGGCTGATCGCAACAACAGCGAGCTTGCGGTAACGCGGGCCTGACGATCCGGGTGGGGAACTTGGGCGAGCTCGACACAGCAACGATCACGCGGGCCTATGCGCGCTGGGCGCCGGTCTACGATTTCGTATTCGGCGCGGTGTTCGAGAAGGGCCGCAAGGCCTCCATCGAAGCCGCCGAGCGGATCGGCGGGCGCGTTCTCGAAGTCGGCGTCGGCACCGGCATTTCGCTGCCCGACTACAAGCGCACCACCAAACTCGTCGGCATCGACATTTCCGAACCGATGCTGCGCAAGGCGCTGGGCCGCAAGCGCGACCTGAAGCTCGACAATGTCGAGGCGCTGTCGGTGATGGATGTCGGCCATCTCGGCTTTCCCGATGCAAGCTTCGACGTGGTGGTGGCGCAATATGTGATTACTGCCGTGCCCGACCCCGACGCCGCGCTCGACGAATTCGCCCGCGTGCTGAAGCCGGGCGGGGAGATCATCCTGGTCAATCACATCAGCGCCGAGGGCGGGCTGCGGCGCAGCTTCGAACTGCAATTCGCCCCGATCGCGCGGCGGCTCGGCTGGCGTCCGGAATTCGAATGGGCGCGCCTGCAGGCCTGGATCGACCGCAATCCGAACATGCGGGTGATCGAGCGGCGCCCGATGCCGCCGCTCGGGCATTTCTCGATGATGCGGTTCGGCAAGGCGGCGTAACACCATTGCGCAAAGAACGCGCGTCGCAAGACCGCGTAACCGCCGGCGGAACCCTCGCGGTGTCCGCGCGCTTGTTATCCCGAAAGGGACCAAACCATGCCTCATCGCATTGCCCTTGCCGCCGCAGCATTCGCCTGCTGTCTGCTGGGCAGCACGGCAGTCATTGCGCAAACCGTCGAGCCAGCGGTGCCAAAGACTCCGCAGGCGCCGAAGCTGGACCCGCGGGCCTGCGCCGATCTGAAGAGCGGCGGCACGGCGGGAAGCGACGTACTGGCGCGGCGCGGTGAGTTGACCGAGCAACTCGCGCAAAGCGATGGCGTGATCTGTCCGCCGCCGGGTCTCGATCCGCATATCCGGGCGCCCGCGCCGTCGACGCGAAGCGACATGCCGGTGATCCCGCCTCCCGATGTCCCCGAACGCGCCGGCCCGGAGGGGAAATAGCCGGTTGGGCCGAAAAGGCGGGTCCGGAGGCGTTTTTCGGCGTAGCTTGCTTGACAGGTTTTCCGCGCGAACCTTATATCCGCCACGCTTCAGGGCGCCCCGGAAGGGTCGGCCTGACTGACGGCGGGGTAGCTCAGTTGGTTAGAGCAGCGGAATCATAATCCGCGTGTCGGGGGTTCAAATCCCTCCCCCGCTACCATTCATCCCCCACTGACCAGACCGCACCGCAAAAGCGTCCCGCAGTGTGGTCAGTTCCGTGAGCGAACCGCGAATTTCCACCTCAAACCCGCGCTCGCCGGTCTTGGCGTGGACGATCACCCGCTCGATCAGCCGGCGCGCGATCTCGATCAGTTTGTCGCAGGCGCCGTCCGCGCCGCTAGCGATCAGGGCGGAAAGCCGATCGAGATCGGCCCGATAGGTGGCGAGCGATGCGGGGTGCAGCGTCACCACAGGCGCGCTGGCCTCGATCTCGGCGAGTTGGGACGCTACCTCGCGCTTTTCAGCCTCCAGCGCTTTGATTGTCGGGGCCAAACTCACAGGATCTGCGCCAGCCTTCACGATCGCGTCGATCGCGCGTTGCAGTTCCCGTTTGATCTCCCCGGCGCGTCGCTCCAATTTCGGTTTGCTGTTGGCTAGCGTCTTGGCAAGGCGCTCCCGTTCGGCGTTGTAGGTCCGCACGAAATGGTCAAAAAATTTCGGCTCGATCAGATGACTGCGCAGACCATCCAAAACGGCGGCCTCGATATCATCCCGATACACCATACGCTTGTTGTCGCATGTGCCGCTTTCGCGGAACGCCGAGCATTGCAACCGCACACCTTTACGATCGTTGCCGGTCGATGTCATGCCGGCGCCGCAGGCGCCGCATTTTAGTAGGCCCGACAACAATCGGGGCGGCTTGCGCGAGGCGTTGCGGTGCTGACCGCCACGCTCACTTTTGATTGCCTGCGCCTTATCCCACGTCTCTTGATCGACAATGCGCAAGTGCGGTGCGTCGCAGCTTTGCCACTGATCGACCGGATTCGGCCGCGAGACGCGCTTGCCGGACGCCGGGTCTTTCACCATGCGTACCTTGTTCCAGACGATACGGCCAGCATATATCTCATTAAGGATCATGCCGCTACCGCGGGTCGCGTTGCCGTTGATGGTCGAGGCGTTCCAGCGCTTGCCGCGCGGCGGCAGCACATTGCGACGATTAAGATCGCCTGCGATGGCGCGAGGCCGATCGCCGGCGACGTAGCGCGCGAAAATCTCTTTCACGATCGCAGCCTCGGCCGGTTCGACCGTCAGCATTCCGGGTTCGCCGGGCACCGCGCGATAGCCATAGGCGCGTCCGCCGGCGTGCCGGCCTTCGCGGACAACACCGGCTAGGCCGCGTCGCACATGCAGGGCGAGGTTTTCGAGATACATCTCGCCCATGAGGGCGCGGAGCGATCCGTCGAGCCGCCCGACGACACCGGAGGCGGCGTGAAGTGTGATCCCGAGGAAATCGAGCCGCTTGCGGGCGGCATGGTAATCACCTTGATCGCGCGCGACGCGATCAATATCCTCAACAATTATTGCATCGAAGTCGCGGCGCTCGGCAGCGCGCATCATCGCAAGGAAGCCGGCGCGATTGACTGTGGATGCGCCCGAAGCGGCGCGATCTTCAAAGGTGGCGACAATGGCGAAGCCTTCGCGGGCCGCGATGTCGCGGCAAAATGCAATCTGATCGTCAATCGAGCGCTCTGACTGTAAGTCAGTGGAAAATCTGGCATATATTGCAGCGCGCTTCATGACTTTGTCTTGTCCACCTCAGAGGGATTCGCGAGTGACACGGCGCGGGTATGATCCTCGCGAGCGCGCCGAATGGCAAGCGCCTCGACAAACTCAAACAGCGCGGCCTCGGCGTCGGCTGACCGGGCCGAGGGCGGCATTTGCGCGCGCGCCGGCCGCGACAAGGGGATGATGTCCCCCCGTGTCAACGGTGGGTTTTGAGCGCGCTTCATTGGTGACTTTCCGCAAGAAAACTGGGGCGGCCTTGCCTTCCTTGACCCGACGAAATGCGCGCGCCGGATTACACCGGCGCGCAGGCGGGACGGGGAGAAAGGCTTTCCGTTGTTCGATGGGCCGCGGGCACCGTCAGGAATTCGTCCCGCCTTCGAAAAATCAGGCGCCGGGGTTCAGGTACGTCCCGCGCCAATCGGCGATGCCGCAGCCGAAGTCCAGCACGGCGCGGAATTCCACGCCGAGCGTGCTCCAGCCTTCGCGCGTGTCCAGAATCGGACCGGTCTGGCCGCTCAGATAGCCGTACACGATCGTGGCGATCTCGCCGGGATCGGCGAACAGGCGCCATGCGTTGCCGGTGAAACGGGGCTCGACATGAAGCGTCAGCTTGTTCGAGAAGGGATTGGCCTTCGCAACCTCGGCCGCCGCGATCGAGGCCAACACCTGCTCAGCTTCGGTTTCTTTGGCAGGGCCAACCACGAGGTGACGCGGCGTCACGCCGATCGGCGTGTTGCCGTCAAGGCCCTTCATTTCGCGAAGCGCCTGCCGCGCGGCGCCGAGGCTTGCGATGTCGATCGCAGCGCCAGCCGCCGCCTTGTTCTTGCGGCCGGTGGTGTAGATCGGCTGGCCATCGTCCAGATTCACGCCGTTCCCGGTGTTGGCGATAAACAGATCGACCAGCAGCCCGGCTTCGGTTTCGGCGGCAGCGCGCCCCCATGCCATGCTGGCGTCGGCAAAGGCGCCGAGATCGTCATTGATGACGGCCTGCCGCGACATGCCGAAGATTCGCGCGAAGGTTTTGACCTTGAAGCCTTCCTTTGCCTCAGCGCGCGTGCCGTGCTCGATTTCGCCCGTTTCCCCCACCTCAAGAAGGCGCGGCGCTTCGCTCAGTTTGAGCATTGCGATAGCGCGGAAATCCGCGGCATCGCGCCGGCGAGCCAGCGCTTTCAGCGGAGACTCGGCGGCCTTGTACGCGGCCATCAGCGCGCGTTGGCCGGCGCCAGTGAGCAGCATCGGAAAATCGGACGTGGTATGCGGCGCGGCGAAGCCGCGAGACAGGATTTGCGACGCCAGCCGTTCGCGATTTGCCCACGACACGCGCTCGCCGTTCGCCTGCAGCAGCATCGCGCCCATTTCCAGCATGGAACGGCCGGCGAGGTCGCGCGCAGCGCCCTCAGGGTTCGTGCCGCTCATGCGGGCGTAGATCGCATCCTCGATCGAGCGCGCCAAAAATTCCGGATTGGCAAAGGTGTTGCCGCCGCCCTCAGTGGGAGAAACCCCCGGCGTCGCGCCGCGCACTGAATGTGCCGCAAGATGGTCAAACAGCGCGGCGCGGAATTGTTCGACCGTGACGCCGCGATCGATATGATCGCGTGCAAACGAGCCGGGGAGGCCGGCGAGCGCCGTCATATCGAAAATCTGACGCGCCGCCCGATCGGACAAGGATCGGCGGCGCGAGCGGTCGGACTCCTCCGCAGTCCGCGTGGCGGGCTCGGTGGCCTCCACCTCCACCGCTTCCACATCGTCAAGAAGTTCGTTTTCATTAGGCATCAGCTTTCCTTTCATTGAACGGATATAGGCTTGAGAATCCGCGGGAACGGCAACGAGGCTCAATTCGGCCGGCTCCCAATCGGTGTGGGTGACGACAGGAAGGCCATTCGCCCCTTCCGTTTCGTCGCTGCGAAAAACCTGATAGCCAACGCTCACATTCCGAATGATACCGGATGCGAGGTCGGCCCTGATCTGTTTCATGCGATCGTCGGTGCGGTCGGATAGCCGCACATCCACGATCAGTTTCCCACTCTGAATCCGAGCATCCGTAACCACACCGATCTGATCGGCGATTGACGCTGAGCGATGGCTATCCAGCAACGGTGCGCGGCCCGAACGAAATCTGCCGAGACGCACCGAACCGGGATTGAGCGAAAGAATCTCGGAAACTTGTCCACCAAACATCCGACGGACGACCGGCAGATCGGTGGCGGCAACCGCCGTGAATGTGCCGGTTTCGGCGTCGTAGGAACGCAACTCCGCGCGGCGAGTTTGAGTTTCAGGCATGGCTTTTCCCTTCCGGTCTTGCGACCGAACACGAAGGCGCCTCCCGCAACTTTTGGTCACGGAAGGCGCACGGTCTTTGGTTTTAGGATATTTTCAGCAGTCAGGCGGCGAACGGAATGCCCGCGTGGTCTGCCCGCTCGATAACCTCACGGATCACAGCGCTGATATTCACGGCAAACACACGCACCGGCTCGCCGGATACCCCCTGTTCGCGCTCGATCTGCGTCATGACATCACTGAGTGAGCCACCGACATACCAAGCCGTCTTGAAGCCGAAAGATCGGCTCGATAGGAACACGCGCCCGACGACAATACCGGCCCACAAATCGCCGCCGGCCATTCGTTGCTTGAAGGCGCGCTCGATATACTCCCGGGCTGCCAGCGCAAGCCGCATTGCGGAGTCCGCTGGCAATCCACGATCCTGCCCCACGCTCGCGCGAATCGCCTCCCCAACAGCCACGACCAAAATATCAATCTCAGAAAACGCTGCATCGGAGCGCCGTGCGGAACCACTCCGGCGAGGCGAGTGCGGGACGGGAATCTGCTGACGCCGAACCATTGTCTTGAACCGCTCATCGTCAATCGCCGCAAGCGCGCAGCAATCCTGCCGTGAATAGCGCATTGGCTTACCCTCTTTTTGGGGTCAGTCACCCACCTTGATGATGAAATAAAAAAAGCGCGCAGTGATGCGCGCTTGCGAAAAAAATCGGACTTGCGAGTCGGCGGCTAATTAGAGTTTTCACCAGCGCCGCGTCTCTCGCGTCGCCGGGCCGTTTCGTCCCCCGTTCCCTTTTGGGATGCTTCGGATATGCGTCAAGAGGCACGCGCAAGTCAAGCGCACCTCATCAAGCCTTATTTTATGCGGTTTTCGCGCGTCGCGTTTCCTTTGCCTTGTCGCGCGCGTGGCGAATCCGCAGCATTCGGATTTCAGCGGCAGCGCCGCGTCTTTCGCGCCGCCGGGCCGCTTTCGTCCCCCGTTCCCTTTTGGGATGCTTCGGATATGTGTCAAGAGGCACGCGCAAGTCAAGCGCACCCGTTCAAGCCTTGTTTTATGCGGTTTTCGCGCGGCGCGTTTCCTTTGCCTTGTCGCGCGCGCGGCGAATCCGCAGCATTTCGGCATCGGACTTCAGCGGCGGCAACGCCGCCTTGCGGCGCGGCGCGAGCGGCAGGATTGCGCCCGGCGCGGCATGGTCGCCGGCGGGCCACACCGTTGCCGGCGCCACATCAACGCCAGCGCGCCACGGCTCGGCCGCAACGCTTGGCAAAAGCGCGTCATGCTCGGCGAGCCGCACGGCATCGCGGATCATCAACAGCGCGTCATGCCACGCCGCATATTCGCCGCGCGCCTCGGCCAATTCACCGACAGACGGATCGAGCCACAAAACCGGGCAATGCAGATCGGTCAGGTGCGGCGGATAGCGATGCGATTTCGGATGCCAAGCCGCGACCGTCAGCGCGCCGCTTTTGCGATCGGTCCCAAACACGATCGGCTTGTCATTAAACTCGCGCCGCATCGGTTGCGGCGACGGCTCGCCGATATCCCATTCAAAGCTTTTCAGCACCGCGCCGCGAATGATCAAGGCCGGCAGATTGAATGGCGCGCTGCCGACCGCCTCGATCGCGGCATCATCGAGCGCAGCGAAATCGCCGCACAAGCGCGCAACGCGCGCGGCGCCGAGGCGATGCGCGCGCGGCAGCTTGCGGACCGCAGCGGCAAGCGCCAGCGCGTCATCATGCGGATCGCCCGGCACCACACCCATGCCGCCACCGTGCGCGCTACCAGCGACGCGCACAACGGCCGCACGGGCCATTAATTCCCATGCCGACGCCTCGACCGGATGCCCCTTCGGCAATTCCACCGTGAACGCCCAGCGCAACAGAACATCGATCGCGATCTTTTTCAGCATCGTTTGCCCTTGGTGATTCGCTGATAGAGTTTAGCACCGTGCCGCTATTAGCCCGTTCACCCGCTCACACCCACTTCCTTCGCCGATCGCCAGCAAGTCGGCGGCGAGCGAGTAGAGCGTGGCGACATCGTTCAGGCCGTCGCTCGGCCTCTCAAACTCGCCGCCGCAACACCAGCGCGCCACTTTCGCCTTGATTACGAGGCCATCCATCGATTGCGCCGGCGTGGCAAGGATGGCTTCGCCAAGGTCGTGAAGGCGATCGCGCATAACCTCGGGGGCTCCGAGGCCAACGCCGACGCATTCTTGGCGATCAAGCTCATCGATCGTCTGTCCTAAGGGCTCAAACTCCGAATACAGGGACAGCAAGCGCGCGTCTGGATGGGTGTCGGCCATTGTCAGAACCTCCCGCAAAGCGTTTAGAGATGGCGGTGGCACGGTCGCTCGATCCGCGCCGCCGCGCAATGACGGGACTCGCTAGTTGTCAGCCGCGAATCGCGCGTCGCGGCCGAAATTAGCCGGATCGACTAGCGGATTACGCTAGTCGAGCCTCACGGCGCGGCGCCGGTTTCCGGCATGGTGCGGCCGGTTGACCCGGATGTTCCGGTCGCCGGCGCGCCGTTATTCAAGCGCACATTGTTGATCGCATTCGATATCATCGTCTGAATGCGCGTCATGAAATCCGGCGAGGGCTCGACCTTGACATTGACGCCGATATTCGCGTTGCCCTCAAGCTGCGCGGTGATGTTCGCAGCGCCAAGCGCCGACTGCACCGCATCGATCGTCAGCGGCTTCAAATCCGCCTTGAGCGATCCGGCCTTGAGTGGCGCGAAATCCTGCGTTGCCTTCGCCAACCCGGCGCGCTGCATGGCCGCAGCCATCGCGGTCGGATCGGCGGCAACGCGATTGATCGGGCCGCCGGCAACCTGATCGGTCAGATCGCGATAAAGCCCGTACATCGGCAGGGCGCTTGCGGCGGCGCCGACGCCCGCGCCGGCGGTGCCGGCGGCAACCGCGGCGCTATAGCCCGCGGTGCCGGCAACGCCAAGGCCGAGCCCCTTGGCGAGCAGCGCCGCGCCGCCGGCCAGCTTGCCCAATACGTAAGCCAGCGGGCCAAGCGCGGCAGCGGCGGCGGCGGCATAGGTGGCGATCCGCAACGCATCCGGCGACGCCTCGCCGAGCGCGTTGATCGCATTCGTTGCGCTGCGCAGCGCATCGGTGACGCCATCGATCACGCCGGATTTTGCCAGCGCGAGGACAAAACCCTCGGACGCCGACAAGAAACGCATGTGCGCGCCATACAAGCCTTGATCCATGATCGCCGCGCCGCGGCCCGATGCGCCCGGTGCCTCGCGCTGCAACGTCTCGACATTTTTCATGAAATCCGGCGTCAGCAATGTCGCGATGCGCGCGCCCTGCCGTTGATCGAAAATGCGCGCCAGTTGCCCGGCGCTCGCCTGTTTATCGATCAGCGATTGCACAAAGCGCTGCACGTCAAGGCGCGAGGTATTCGACAAGAGATAGGCGCCGACCGCATCGGCGATCGCCGCGCGGTTTTCCGGCGTGTCGATATCCGAGCCTTTAATCAGCGCCTCGGTCAGCGCTGGGATCATTTCGCCGCGCGCGCCGTTATATTTCGGATCGCTGACAATCTTATCGATCTGCTCGCGATAATTGCTCGCCGCAATGCCGGCCTGCTCAAGCGAGCGGATCATGGCGGCGGCGTCGATCGGCTTTTGCTCGGCGAAATGCGAAAACTCAAGGCCAAGCTCGGCCATTGCCGCGCGCGCCTTATTGGTCGGCGCGACCATGCGTACAAGCATCGATCGCATCGCGACACCGGCCTCATCGCCGCGCAGGCCGTTATTGGCCATGGTCGCGATCGCGCCCGCCAATTCCTCCATTTGCACGCCGGCGATCTTTGCCATGGGCGCGGCGTATTTGAAGCCGGCCGCGAGATCGCCGACTGCGGCTTTCGAGATATTCGCGGCGCTGGCGATCACGTCAGCGACATAGCGCGCCGAGTTTTGCGCGGCCTCCAGATCGTTCATCGCGAGGCGATAGGCGCTGGCGACGGCCGTGATGGTGTCGGCCGCAGTTTTCGGATCGACATCGCCGAATAGCGCGAAATCCAAAGTCGGCCGCGTCATACCGCGCGCCTGATCCAAGGTGCGGCCGGCCTGAATATAGGTCCGCATCATTTCCAGCGCTTGGCTGGCATTGAATTGCGTGGTCTTGCCGAGCGTCTGTGCATCAGCATCGACGATTTTTGCCTGCTCCGAGGTCAGTTGCCCGAGCGCCTGCGCCTTGTTCAATTCCTTTTCATAGGCCAACACGGTATCGTAACCACGCTTGGCGGCGAAGGCGGCGGGCAGCGTGACGCCGACCGACATGCCGCGGCCGACCGCGGTCAGCTTTTTGCCGGCGGTCTCGGCTTGTTGCGAAAAGCGCGCGATCGGCGCGGCTACGCCGGACACCGCTTTCGCGGCGGCCTGAATGCGGCGGATTTTTGCGGCGATCTGATCGAATGTGCGGCCAGTCGCGTCCGTCGCAGACACAACGGCGCGGGCTTCAAGAACACGAGTCATCGTGCTTGGCTCCAAGATTCTGTTTTTTTGGGATGTTATCGGGCGTTGCCGCGCAACCTCGTAAAGGGCGTCAACCCAGTTTTACGGACTCGCCGCTAGCGTTATTTCGGGCCGCCGCGCGGTCGCATGCCCACCGGGGTGGGGAAGGACCCGCTGAATTTTAGCGGCGAAGGATGCGAATTAGCGGCGAAGGATGCGACCAAGCTCATGATTGAGGCGCTTGGGCGTGGGGGTGCGGTAGCCACGCCTCCGGGTTCATCGCGCGCCACTCATCGGGCCAAAGATGCTTGAACACGGCGCGACCGGCATCGGTAGCCGTCCAGATCGGGCAGCCCTGCGCGCTGTACTGGACACATTGCGCCAGCCCGCGCCGGATCAGCGCATAGAGCAGCGGGTCCGCTCGCTCGCTCGCACTGATCGGATAGGGGAACATGATTAGCGCCTTTAATACAGCCCGTTGCCGCTGGCTCATGGACTCGGCGTAGCGCCGCTGTTCCTCAGAGAACAACGCAGTCATTCGCTTTCCTTTTCAGACATTGAAGGGTGTTCCTGCCGTTCCTACGGCAGCGGGAGTGCTAGGAACACAAGAAACCCTTATTTCATCGGCATTGTTCCTAGTGTTCCTAGTGTTCCTAGGAAAAACAGAAGTATAGGAAGATGCGGAAATGCAGGCGCGCAGACCTATTCGCGCGCGCGCGAGGGGAGTCCTAGGAACACTAGGAACACTAGGAACAATGCCCGATTTTATTGATCAAAATGGTGTTCCTAGCATTTCGATGCCGTAGGAACACTAGGAACACCTCAGAGCGGGACGAGATCATCCGCGTCGTCATCTTTCTCGCCGGCTTCACTCTCCCCCGCTGAGGCCGCCGGCCAGTCGCATGGCTGGCCAACGATCATATCGAAAGCCTCCCGGCATTCCGCAAGATCGGGAAAAACGTACAGCCAGACGAGTTGCGACTCTGCACCATCGGTGACGCGACGGCGACGGCGTTGGCGAGTAAGGCCCGGCACCAACTTCGCAAGCTGCGCCCCGAACGTCGCTGGATCGCGCCGGCGGCCGACGCCAACGGTCTCGCACGATCGAACATAGTCGTCGTACAGCGCACCGCACACCACCTCGGCCGACCATGTGTCGGCGCCGCGCGTCTGTGCGCCTGCCGTCAGGCGGTTAAACCACCACGATTCCAGCGGATCGAAGCTGCGCATTTTCTGTTCCAGCAATGCGCGCGTGTATGGAATTTGCCGCAGATTCACTTCACTGAGATCGAAGTTCATTAGGTCGTGAAGCAGCCGCGCGAGGCCGCCGGCGGCCAATTCCTCATCCATTTCGCGAAAGTAATCATGCTTTTGTGCGCAGCGCGGGTTCACATCCAGCACGCAATGCCGCCGCTCGCCCATGCCGGCGGGCACAACCCAGCCTTCATTGGAAGTCATTAGCAGGCGGATGAAATTGCGAACGCGGATGGGGTCTACGCCCTTGGCCTCAATCTGCTGATAGCTTGACGTGATCAGGCCCTTCAACCGGCCGGCCGCCACCGGATCGCCTGCCCAAACGCCCTCATCGGCCTGCAGCAAGAGGC
The DNA here is from genome assembly GCF_046289595.1 of Pseudorhodoplanes sp. Taxonomy (GTDB): domain Bacteria; phylum Pseudomonadota; class Alphaproteobacteria; order Rhizobiales; family Xanthobacteraceae; genus Pseudorhodoplanes. Next base: position 1,288 of record NZ_JBKBVB010000042.1, on the reverse strand, counting down.
ATGACGCCTGATGCGCGTTGAATTGCCCGGTGATGTAGCGCGGATCGTCCACCTGATAGTAATGCGACGGGAAAAGCGACCCGATCACTTCGCCAACTTTAGACTTGCCGGCACCCATAACGCCCCGCAGCACAAGCGCCGTCCCAATACGCTCGCGCGGGCGCTGGATCATGTGAGCAAACCAGCCAAAAACCCATTCATAGAGCGCCACATCGCCGTCGCAGACGTTCATCAGCAGGTGATCGTGGAAAATATGCCACGTCCCGTGCTCGGACGGCTCGACCGCGAAGCCTCGCCACAAATTCAGATAGCCCAGCGTTGCCGGCGCGCCGTCAGGGTTCGGATAGAATTCCACGCCCTGATATTGCCGCCGCTCGCGGTGTTGAAGCCAAGCCTGTGCCCAATTGATGGTGCGGGTTTTCCCATCGGCGGAAACAACCTCGGTCGGCTTGTTGGCATACCACAGTCGGAATGCTTCCGGCGTCAGAATGCGAACACGATCCTCGATCGAGCCGCTGTCCTGCTCCTGAATCACCACCGCCCGCGAACCCATTTTCACGAGCGCATATTCGCGATTGAGCGCCTCGACATCGAAGCCCCACGCGCGCGGACCGGCTTCACTCTCGCCGGCCGGCGCCGCCGCATCCGGCGCGGTGGCCGGGGCTGGCGAGGGGCCGGGCAGCGAGTCGCCGTCGCTCAAATACCAGTCCGCCATCGCCCGATATTGATCGCGCTCGGCCTTAGCCGCGGCCTCGGGACCGGAAAAATGATCACCCTCGCCTAATACACGCCCGGCGATGCGGTGATATTTTTTGGTGTCGTTCATGAGCATTTCTAAAACCGCAAAAACCCGGCCGCCTCTCCGCGCCGGGTTGATTCGTGGTCGGATTGACTTTCGTGTAAGCAACCTAAATGAAACGGCGGCCTCTTACCGGCTTGCGGCGATCGCCGCCCCGATCCAGCGCCCTAATGCCGCGTTTCCGCCTTCCGCAAGAATCTGGTTAATTTCCCGGCGGAACCCGTAGCGGCCAGCCCAAGCCATGGCGGTACCGTTCAACGCATACTGCACGCCGCCGGCCTCAACCACCCACGCGCCCATATCGGAGTTGCCGTAACAGATCAGCCGCACACGATCGGCTTTGAACGGCCAAACCGCGTCGGGGGATTGGCGCTCGAATGCATTCCGCGCCACTAAATAGGCCGCGCCAAGGCGCGGCCGGCGGTGACGTTTTGAAAATAATCGTCGCAATAGGCCCATTTTACCCCCTAGTTTAATCCGAAAGGGCCG
>NZ_JBKBVB010000041.1:0-34453 GCF_046289595.1 Pseudorhodoplanes sp. | reverse complement strand
CGCTCACCGCAAAGCCCATATAGGACGCACCCGACTCGGTGAAGGTGTCGCCGGTCTTGTCGTCCTCCACGATCTGGAAGCCGTTCGCCTGCACGTCGCCCGCATCGAAGAATTTGGCGGCGCCATTCTCTTTGGCGAAATCCGCGACCACCTTGATCGCAGCCGGCTGATACAGCACCGCGCGCTGCCAGGCGGCGTCGAAAGCCGGCGACGCATCGAACCGCGCCTTCTTGAAGGCTGACCATTCCGCCTTCTTTTCGGCGCAGGCCGCCAGCCAGCCGGACTTGTTGCCGCTTGCGCCGGTGAGATGCACGCAGAGCCGCTCGATCACTGGGGAAATGTCGCCTGCAAGCGCCGTGGTGTTGTTGTAATGCAGCGCATCGGCGAGATCGCCGTTGATGTTGATGACGTGTTTCGCCGCCTTGTAGCCGATGCCGGAGCAATCGGCCTGACAGACGCCGCGCGAGCCGATCACGATGATCAGCTCGGCATTGGCCATGGCGAAGTTGCCGCTGATCGAGCCTTTCGAGCCGCCGACATGCATGTTCTGCGGATGCGCATCCGGCAGCACGCCGGTCGACCCCGGCGACAGCACGACCGCAGCACCTGCCATTTCGGCAAGACGGCGCACCGCGGCGTCATGGCCGCGGGTGCCGCCGCCGGCCTTGATCGCAACGCTTTTGGCCTGCGCGATCAGCCGCGCGGCTTTCGCATAAGCCTTGTCGTCGACCGGCGCCAGCAGCGGCAGATCGGGCCGGTCTGGCAGCGCCGCAAGATTGATTGTGACGCGCTGCGGCTGGGTGTTGAGCGGCAGAAGGAGATAGAACGGCCCGGCGCGATAGGGATGGTTGACCGCGAGGGAGCCGCGGCGCAGCGCATCGCGCAGGGCTTCCGGCGTATGCAGCACGTAGGAGCCCCCCATCAGGGCGGTCATGCGGCCGAACAGGCCCTGCTCCTGCTTCGGCACCTGCTGCATGTTGTAGCCTTCGCCGAACGTCGTCTCGTCGCCATAGATGTGATAGACGCCGACGCCGTTGGAGGCTGCCGCCAGCGATCCGGCAAAAGCCTGCAGCGCCCCGGGACCGATCGAGGTCACGACCGCGGGAATTTCTCCGTATTGCCAGCGCAACGCGGTCGCGGCATGGGCCATCTCGACCTCGTTGCGGAAATTAAAGGTGCGGGTAACGCCCTCTTCCTCATAGATGCGCAGCACATCGCCGAGATCGGTCGAACCGTGGCCGAAGATCGCGAGATACTTGCAGACGCCCTGCTTGAGCAGGCCAAGCACGAGGGCTTCCGACAAAGTCATTTCCACCAGCTTCGGCAAGGCGTTGTTGTGCAACGCTTGCGAGAGCGACCCGGCCTCGTTGATGGCCCGGGCACGCGCCCGCATGGCATCGCGTTGTTCGCCTTCGGAGGGACGTGTCAGCATTTCGAGAACTCAGTCCATCTTCACGGTCATCACCGGGCCGGCTCGAAACGCCGAGACCCAGTGATCCATCTTCCAAAACGGTCAATCGCCGGAAGCCGTCAACGACGCAGTCATTGGCGGCTATGCCCGGACTGACACCGCATCAGTTACTCTTCGCCGCAGGCGCCGCCGCCTGCAGGATCGGCTTCCAGCGGTTGATCTCTTCCTTGACCAGCTTGTCGAACTTGGCCGGATCGCGATCGGCCTTGGCGGGGATCGAGCCGCCGAGATCGGTGAGCCGCTTGATCACGCCCGGATCGTCGAGCGCCTTGTCGAGCGCCTGGGCAAGCCTGTCGACCGCCGCCTTCGGTGTGCCCTTCGGCACGAAAATGCCCGACCAGATGCTCATCTGATAGTTGACGCCGCCGTCCTTCGCCGCCGGCACCTGCGGCAGCGCCTCGATCTTGCTCGGGCTCGACACGGCGAAGGCCTTGACCGCGCCGCCGCGAACCTGACTTGCGACGCTGACCGACTGTTCGCACAGAAAGTCGACATGGCCGCCGAGGAGATCGTTCATTGCCGGGCCCGTGCCTTTATAGGCGACCGAGGTCGGCTTCAGCCCGGCCTCGGTGTTGAAGAGCAGGCAGGCCATATGCGACGAGGAGCCGACGCCGCCATGCGCCTGCTTGACCTTGTCGCCCTGAGCCCGCACATACTCGACGAATTCCTTCAGATTGTTGGCCGGAAAATCCTTGCGCGCGACGATCACCGCCGGCGCGTCCGCGGTGACGCCGATCGGGATGAAGTCGCGCTCGGAATCGTAGCGGATATTCGGCGTGAGCACCGGAGCCGCGACATGCGAGCCCATCGAGCCGGCAAGAATCGTATAGCCGTCGGCATCGGCGCTGGCGACACGGCCGGAGCCGAGCGTGCCGCCGGCGCCGCCGACATTCTCGATCACCATCGACTGGCCGAGATGCTTCGACATGCCCTCGGTGACAATACGCGCGACAACGTCGCTCGGCCCGCCCGCCGGGAACGGCACGACAACTGTGATCGGGCGCGACGGATAACTCTGTGCAGACGCCATGGCCGGCAGCAGCAATGCGGCCGCGAATGCCAGCGTCGCAACACAAGATCGTTTCGCAGTCATTTGTTCTCCCTCTTCGTCGTTATGGTGCAGCCTTTGTCAGACCTTGAGACTCCCGCCGACGGCACCGGTCCCGATCATGCGATCGAGAAGCTCGCCGTCATGCGTGACTAAAATGTGGAGACCGGGCTCATCGCGCATCAGGCGATTGAGCCAGCGCAATTGCGCGATCACCGCCGCTCCATCCTCCTTTACCCACGGCGCGGCTTTTCCTTTCACATGCCGAATATTGGCTAAATTCCAGGCGACATCGATCGAATGCAGGTATTCAACTCCGCTCTGCAGGCGGAGGTAAATCATCTGCATGTCGGGCGAATGGCCGGGCGCCTTGATCAGCACCATGCCGGGCGCGACCGGAAAATAGCGTCCGTAACTCAGGCAGACGAAACGCTCGGCGAGCGGCTCGGACAGTTTCAGATGCGACCGGTGCGGCTGGTTCATCATCAGCGACAGCGTCTCGGCACTGGCAATGGTCTTGGCAGCGAGCGCATCCGCATCCTCAGCCGTGACGATGCCGCCGGCATGATCGGCGTGGTAATGCGTCAGCACGATCACGCGCGCCGCCCGCAGCGCGCGCAGGATCTGCGCGAAAGCGTCATCGTCATAAGGCTCGCCCTGGCCGAACGACTCGTGCGTCGCCCTGTCCATCCCGGCATCGATCATCACCGTGCCGTCGGGATAGACCACCTGATAGGCGGTGCGCGGCATGGTCACCGGCGTCTCGTCGCCGTCTTCGATGACGAATTTCTGCGGACGAATCGAGGCGGCAAACTTAACAGCATTGAGTGCGACCGGAAGCGGACCCGGCACCACACCGGCAAGCGCCCGGATCGCCGAGAGATCGGCATCGAACACCTGCGCTGCGGCGACCGGGCGATCGAGCATTATTCGGCGGCCTCCGCGGGAATGAGGCGCTCGCGCTCCTGTCGCTCCTTTTCGCGCAGCGCCATCCGCACCTTTTCCGGAGATGCCGGCAGCGCGGTGATGCGCACGCCGACCGCGTCGTAGATTGCGTTCATGATGGCCGGGATGGTCGGCACCATGGCCGGCTCACCGATGCCCTTGACGCCGAGCGGGCCGATCGGATCGGGGTCCTCGACGATGACCGAGGTGACATGCGGCACATCGAGCGAGGTCGGCAGGATGTATTTGGCAAAGCCCGGCGTTGTGGTGTGGCCGTTCTCCAGCTTGTAATCCTCCATCAGCGCCTGGCCGAGCGCCTGCACGATGCCGCCCTCGATCTGCCCCTCGACACCCTTGGGATTGACGGCCCGGCCGACATCATGCGCGGCCCAGATGCCCAGCACCTGCACTTCGCCGGTCACGGTATCGACTTCCACTTCCGCGACCTGGCAGCCGAACACATAGGCCTGCCAGGGACGGCCCGCGCCATCGACCGGGTGCAGACCGGTGGTGTCTGTGCCGAAGCTCGCCGAACCAAGCGGGACCACGCCGCGGCTTTTCGCAAGATGCACCGCCTTGTCCATCGTCGTGCGATGGTTGGTGCCGTCGGCCCAGATCTCGCCGGACGCCGCTTCAATGGTCTCCGGTGGCACGCCCCATTCGTTCGCCATGACCTGCGCGAGCTTGCCGAAGGCTTCGCGCGAGGCCAGCGCCACCGCATTGCCGATCATGTAGGTCTGGCGGGTGGCGCCGGCATGGGCTGCTTCCGGCGCACGCGCGGTGTCGTTGTCGCCGATCGTGACGTCTTCGGGCCGAAGCCCAAGTTCTTCCGCCGCGATCTGCGCCAGCACGGTCAGAATGCCTTCGCCGATTTCAGTGACGCCGGTCACGACCTTGGCCGAGCCGCCGTCGTCGATCTCGACCCAGGCGCCGGCACGATCGACCGTCGCGGTGCGGGCGATCCCGTACCAGCAGCCGGCAACGCCGCGTCCTCGTTTGCGTGCCATGTTATTCCGCCGCCTCCAGCTTGCCGTCCTCGCTAAAGCGCGCACCCAGCGTGCAGGGCGCGCGCACGCCTTCGCCGTCGCGCGCGAAGTCTCTACGCGCACCGCCGCGCGAGACCGGCGCGCCCTTCTCCCAGTGCGATGCGCGTTCGGCGGCCTCCAGCACACGCAGATAGCTGACCGATTTCAGCTTCTGTTTGGTATGGGTTTCCGCACCGTCGCGCATCGCATTGATGCGGCGGATCTCGAACGGATCGAGCCCGAGCCGCTCGGCGCAGATATCGAGATGCGATTCGGTCGCGAACTGGGTCTGCAGCGCACCGAAGGAGCGGAAAGCGCCGGACGGGGTATTGTTGGTGTAGATGCCGTAGGTATCGACCTGCACGTTGGGGATCGCATAGGGGCCGGCGCCGAGGATCGCGGCCTTGCGCATCACGCCCTCGGTGGAGAGCCCATAGGCGCCGCCGTCGCAAATCATTTTCAGCGAGAGCGCCTGGATGCGGCCGTCGCGGGTCAGCCCCATGCGCAGCGTGGTGCGCGAGGGATGGCGTTTCGCCGTGGTGGCGATCGATTCCTCGCGGGTGAAGACCAGCCGCACCGGGCGCCCGGTCTTCATCGCCATCAGGGCCAGCATGCCCTGATAGATCATGTCTTCCTTGCCGCCGAAGCCGCCGCCGACCGGCGACATGATGAAGCGCACCTTGGCGATCGGCTTCTTGATGATCTTCGCCAGCATGTGCCGATGATGGGTGATGTTCTGGCTCGGCGACACGATGGTCACGACGCCGTCGGCATCCACATAGCCCAGCCCCGCCTCGGGCTCGAGATAAGCATGCTCGATCGCTTGCGTTTCGTAATCCTGCTCGACCACGAGATCGGATTGCGCGAAGCCCTTCTCGATATCGCCCTTGCGGATCGGGATGTGCTTGGTGATGTTGTCGGGCGCGTAGTCATGGATAACCGGCGCGCCGGGCTTCATCGCCTCGAAGGGATCGAACAGAGCCGGCAGCGGCTTGTAGACCACTTTGATCTTCGCCAGCGCACGGCGTGCCGTCACCACGTCTTCCGCGGCAACCGCGGCCACCGCCTCGCCGACATAGCGCACCTTGCCGCGCGCCATGACCGGCTGATCGTGGACGAACACACCGAACCCGTCCTCGCCAGGCACGTCCGCCGCGGTGATGACGCCTTCCACGCCCTCCATCGCTTCCGCTTCGGACGTGTCGATCGATTCGATCAGCGCATGCGGATGTGGCGAACGCAGCACCTGCAGGTGCAGCATGTGCGGCATCGTCATGTCGCCGGCATATTTCAGCGCTCCCGACACCTTGCCAGGCGCATCGAGGCGGCGCACGTTTGCACCGATATATTTGCCGTCGGCGACCTCGGTCTCCGCCAGCGCCGTGACCGGCAGACGGCCGTTCTGCACGTCGCGCGCCAATTCGACCGCGTCGAAAATCTTCTGATAGCCGGTGCAGCGGCAGATATTGCCACCGAGCCGCTCCTTGATCTCTTCGCGATCGGCGAATGGATTGACGCGCAGCGCCGCCGTCGCCGCCATCACCATGCCGGGGATGCAATAGCCGCATTGGCTGGCGCCGGTCTTGTGGAAGGCCTTCTGCAGAATCGACAGGTCGCCCTTCCGGGCCAGACCCTCGACGGTCTCGATCTTCGATCCCTGCGCCTTGCCGACCGGGATCAGGCACGATTTCATCAGCACGCCGTCGACGAATACCGAACACGCGCCGCATTCGCCGGCGCCGCAACCATCCTTGGTTCCGGTGAGATGCATGTCGTCGCGCAAGAAGTCGAGCAGGCGCTGATAGGGCTGCGCGTTGCGCGCAACCTTGCGGCCGTTGACGACGGCTTCGATGCGAAGCTCAGGCACAAGCAGCCTCCATGTCGGGTGTTAGGACATCGGGTCCGGCGCCTGCGCGGCGCGCGGCGTTGAACAGACCGCGCAACATGAAGCCGCGCACCACGTCACGGCGATACTCCTGCCGCGAGCGCGAGCGCACGAGGCCGACCGGCATCTCCGCGGCCTGCTCCAGACGGCTCTTGCTGAGGGGGCCGGATTTCAGGAATTGCTCGACGTCGTGCAGGCGATCCGGCACCGGCCCGATACCGCCGATGCAGAGCCGGACATCCTCGACATTGCGCCCCGATGCGTCGAGCTTGACCATCGCGGCGAGACAGACGGTGGAGATCACCAGCGAACGGCGATGGCCGACCTTCTCGAAGCTGCCGCCATAGCCGGGCAGCGCGTCACACTCGATCGCCGTGAGAATTTCGTCCTCGGCCAGCGCAGTCCTGCCGGGGCCGGTGATGAATTGCGCGAGCGTGAGCCGCCGGATTTCCACCTTGCCGCTTCTGCGGCTTGCCAGTTCCAGCACCGCATCATGCGCGACGAGCGGCGGCGTGGTGTCGGCCGCCGGCGAGGCATTGACGATGTTGCCGCCGACGGTGGCGGATTCGCGCAGTTGATCGTCCGCGAACCAGATTGCGCAGCGCGGCATCGCCGGCATGGCCCGGCCGAGCGCGGCATCGTCCAGGAAACGCTGGATCGCCGTCGCCGCACCGAGACGCACGCGACGGTCATCGACGCTGCGTTCGCGAAGTTGCGGGATACGGGCGACATCGATCAGCACCGGAATGTGGACATCACCGGCCCGGCCCTCGCGCGCCCATGGCAGAAGGTCGGTCGCGCCAGCGACCAGCCGGAAGCGGCCGCGATTCGCCTCGATGAGGTTGAAAGCCTCATCGAGCGATACCGGCGTCAGATATTCGTCGCAGAGAAGCATGGTCTTGCTCCGTCGACTCCCTCTCCTCGGTCTTACGGGAGGGGGAAGGAAGAACACCGCAGGTGCGGCTTTCCAATTCGTCATGGCCGGGTTTGACCCGGCCATCCATCAGCCGAAAACGATGGATGCGCGGGTCAAGCCCGCGCATGACGACGCATTACTCCGCCGCGATTTTCTGCGCGGCGCCGGGCTTCATCTTCACCACCACCTTGATCGCATCTTCCACGCGATCCTTGGCGTAGCGGATCGCGGTCGGCAGATCCTCCAGCGGGAAAGTGTGGGTGTGGATCTTGGTGGCGTCGAAACGTTTCTGTTTCATGAAGGCTTCCGCACGGTGCGTGGCGCTCTTTCCCTCGCCGCGGATGCCGTAGATGTAGATGTTATTGCGAACGATGTGCGCGATGTCGACGGGCGCATCGCCATGCGGGAACGCCGCAAGACAGACCTTGCCGCCGCGATTGACCATCTTCAGTGCTTCGTTGACGGCGTTCGGCGCAGCGGAGCATTCAACCACATAATCGACGCCCTTGCCGCCATTGAGATCCTTCACTGCCTGTACGACATCGTTGACCTTGCGGATATTGATGACGTGATCGGCGCCGAGCTCCTTGCCGATCTGCAACCGGTTATCGCGGGTGCCGGTGAGGATCACGGGCTGCGCGCCCATGGCTTTCGCAACGGCAACGCCGAGCAGGCCGATCGGGCCGGGGCCGGTGACGACCACGCTCTCGCCGGCGACAAGTCCGCCGAGTTCGGTCAGGCCGTACATCGCGGTGCCTGCGGTGACGACCAGTGTCGCCTCCTCGTCCGACATGTCGTCGGGAATCGCGACCAGCGTATTGATGTTGTTGACCTGGTATTCGCAGAAGCCGCCGTCGGTGGTGAAGCCGTTGGCTCTGTGACCCTTGTCGAGGTCGCCGTAATTCAGGCCGTAGTTATGGCACGAGGTATACATGCCCTCGCGGCAGCGCTTGCACTGGCCGCAGCCGGCGTGAATTTCCACAGTCACGCGCTGGCCGATCTTGTATTCGTCGACGCCAGGTCCGAGCGCGACCACTGTGCCCATATATTCATGGCCCGGCGTGAAGTTCTTGTTGTGGGGCATGCCGCCCTGAATCATTGCAGGCGGGCCGTGATAGATGATCTCGAGGTCGGTTGCGCAGATCGCGACCGCATCGATGCGCACCAGCACTTCGGCCTTTTTCGGGACCGGCACTGCCTTGTCGATCAGCTTCAGCTCGCCGGGATCGCCCAGCACCCACGCCTTCATGGTCTCCGGAACCGGAAATTCCTGACTGGTCTTCACGCCCGCCGGTGCGTACATCGCGCCTCTCCGTTGATGAAATCGTCGTTGTCAGTTCGTCGTCAAAACCGGCTTCAGCGAGCCCGGCTCGCCAAGCTCGGCCGACAATGCGTTGGTCGCTGCGATCACTTCCTGCCGCATCAGCGCGAGATGCTCGTCCGTCGCGCGCATCGACGGCGCCGAAGCGCTGATAGCGCCGACCACAGCGCCGGCATGGTCGCGGATCGCGGATCCGACACAGATCACGCCGGGCTGAAACTCCTCGCGGTCGAGCGCAACGCCGTTGCGGCGCACATGCCGCAATTCCTCGATCAGCACGCCGAAATCGGTGATGGTGTTATCGGTGAAGCGTCGCAATCCCTCTGGCAACATGCGGCGGATCTGATCTTCCGGCAGCCATGCGATCATCGCCTTGCCGGTCGCAGTGGCGTGCGGCGCATCGCTGCGTCCGATCATGCCGGAATCGACGCGCACCGCATGGCGCGCCTCGCGCTTCACCAGCGTGACGATGTTGTCGCCCTGCAGGATGGCAAGATGGACGCTCTCGCCGGTGACCTGATTGATGCGGTCCATATGCGGCTGCGCGCGCTGCGGCAGATCGACCTGACGCAGGCAGGCATGACCGAGATAAAGAACGCGCGCACCGAGCGCATAGGAGCGACGGCCCGGCACCTTGCCGACATAGCCCCAGTTCACCAGCGTCGAGAGCAGGTGATGGCAAGTGGAGACATTGAGGCGGGTGCGCCGCGACAGATCGGTCAGCGAGGCTTCGCCGCCGGCTTCGGCCAGCGCCTCGAGCAGCGACAATGCGCGATCGACGGACTGGATGGAGCCGCGATGCGGCGACTTGATGCTGCCATTGGTGACCGGCGCAGCAATGGGACCAGGAGCAATGGCGGTGTCCGTCACGGCGTATTCCTCTCTTCGGTTTTTGTTGTTGGACGAAGAGAAAGGCGGCCGCCGGGCGGAGTCAAGGCATTTTCGAAATGGTAAAGTTCGATTTCGCGATATGAAATGACTTCATTATCGGCCTACCTGCCGGAGCATCGCGCCGCCATACACCGCTTCCGCCTCCGCCATCATCGGCGCGACCGCGGAAACGAACGATTGGTGCTCGGTTTGCGTCAATTCCTCGATCAGGCAGCCTTGCGCCTCGATGGCGCGGCGTGCGTCACGCTCCTCTTCCACCGCCAGCCTGCGCTGAAAGGTCACGGCTTCCGCTGCAGCGCTGCGCATCGCCTCCTGCAGCGCGACCGGCCAGGCATCGAACTGCGCCCGGCACACGAAGATCGGACGCGAGATATAGAAGTGGCCGGTCAGGGTGTGGAAACGATGATATTTATGCGCGCCATAGGTCACGGTATTGGCGAGCGGATTTTCCTGGGCATCGATGGTGCCTGAGACGATCATCTTAAGCGCTTCGGTGAGATCGAGACGCTGCGGCAACGCGCCGAGCAGCTCGAAGGTCCGCTTCTGGATGTCGCTCGGCAGGACGCGGATGGTCATGCCGGCGAGATCGGCGGGACGGCGCACCGGGCGCAGGCGATTCGAGATATGGCGGAAGCCGTTCTCGAACCAGCCGACGATCCGGTAATCCGCCTTGCCCTCGATCGCCTTCGCGAGCGTTGCGCCAAGCGCGCCATCGATGGCGCGGCGCGCCTCGTCCCGGTTCGCGAACAGGAACGGCAGATCGACAAAGCCGAGTTCGGGCACGCGGTCGGTGAGATAGCTCGACGATTGATAGCCAAGCGACAGGATGCCCTTCTCGACCAGCCAGAGAATGTCCTCGGAGCGATAGCCGAACTCCATGATGTTCCACACATACTTGACATCCACGCGGTCGCCGAATTCGGCTGCCAGCCGGTCGCCGATGAATTTCAGCGCCTTGCTGAAGCCGGTCGAGGACGGGCCGTAGCCGCCCATGCGAATCTCAATCGGGTTCGCTTTGCTCATGATGAAAGGCCTGTTAGTTTGCCAGACAGTGTCGCGCGCATGTCCGAAGCATCTCCGTATCGCAACTTCCGTAACTGCAATCATGGCTGCACCGCAATCGTTCAGAATGGCCGGCGTGATCGGCTGGCCGATCGCGCAATCGCGCTCGCCGGTGCTGCATGGCCACTGGCTTTCGCAATACCAAATCCGCGGCGCCTATCTGCCGCTGCCGGTCCAGCCGGAGCGCCTCCCCGACGCCATACGCGGCCTGCGCGCGCTCGGCTTTTCCGGCTGCAACGTCACGATTCCGCACAAGCTCGCGGTGCTTCCGCTGCTGGAGGCGGTCGATCCGGTGGCGCACCGGATCGGCGCGGTGAATACCGTCGTGGTGCAGGACGACGGCACCTTGTCCGGTTTCAACACCGACGCCTATGGCTTTATGGCGAGCCTGCGCGATGTGCGCCCCGACTTCACGGCGAGCGCCGGGCCCGTGGTGGTGCTCGGTGCGGGCGGTGCGGCGCGCGCCGTGGTGGTGGCGCTACTGGATGACGGCGCAGCGGAAATCCGTCTCGCCAACCGCACCATGCAGCGCGCGCAGGACCTTTCACAGATCGATCCGGCGCGCATCCGCGCGATTGCGTGGGAGGATCGTCACGACGCGCTTTCGGGCGCAGCCTTGCTGGTCAACACCACGAGCCAGGGCATGACCGGCTATCCGCCGCTCGACATTGCGCTCGCTGCGCTGCCGGCGGACGCGCTGGTGTCGGACATCGTCTACAACCCGCTGGAGACGCCGCTGCTCGCCGCGGCGCGCAAGCGAGGCAATCAAGCGGTCGACGGCCTCGGCATGCTGCTGCATCAGGCGGTGCCGGCCTTCGAGGCGTTCTTCGGCGTGCGCCCGCATGTCTCAAACGAATTGCGGCGCGCGGTGGAAGCGACGCTGTAGTCTTGAATCATTCGGTTTCACGCGCGTTGCGTGTGCCCCGGAACGACGAACCGACGGAAAGTCTACGCCCCCGCCGGCTTCGTGCTCCGCCCCTTCCACCACGCACGCAGTTTCGCGAGCTTCGCCACCCGCCATTCGGCGCCGTTGGCGATCAGCATCAGCGCCGCCGGCGTCACGATCAGCGTCAGGATGGTGGCAAAGCCGAGCCCGAACACGATCGCGGTGGAAAGCGAAATCCACCATTGCGTCGCCGGCGCGCCCACCGTGACCTCGCGCAGGATGAAGTCGAGATTGACTCCGAACGCGATCGGCAGGACGCCGAGGATCGCGGTCACCGCGGTCAGCATCACCGGCCGTACACGCTCGCGGCAGGTTTCGAGAATGGCTTCATAGGCCGCCATGCCCTCGCGCCGCAACCGGTCGTAGGTATCGATCAGCACGATATTGTTGTTCACGATCACGCCGGCATTGGCGATGATGCCGATGCCGGTCATCACCACGCCGAATGGCTGGCCCATCACCATCAGCCCGATCAACACGCCGATGGTCGAGAGCACCACCGCGCTCAGCACCAGCACCACCGAGGTCAGCCGGTTGAACTGCGCCAAAAGGATTGCAAAGATCAGAAAGATCGCGGTGCCGAAAGCCTTCATCAGGAAGGCGCCGGCTTTCTCGCGCTCCTCGTCCTCGCCCTTCATGCGGAACAGAACGCCCGGCCCGAGATCGGTCTTGGCGAGTTCGGCGGCAATCTCCTGCTGCACTTTCGCGCTCTGGACGCCCTCGGCGACGTTGGACGAGACCGTGATCACGCGGTTGCCGGCGACGCGGTTGATATAGCCGACGCGCTGCACCGGAATCCGCTGCACGAAATTACCGATCGGCACCTGCCCGGACTGGGTCTGAATGCGCAATTCGTCGATCTGGTCGAGGCTTCTGCGGTCGTTCGGGAACCGCACCAGGATGTCGACCGCCTTGTCGCTGTCCGCCGGACGATATTCGGTGACCTTCACGCCGTTGGTGACGAGCTGGACGGCGGTGCCGACCGTGTTCGGTCCCGCCGCATATTTCGCAGCCTCGGCCTTGTCGACGTCGATCTTCCAGTCGATGCCGGGCAGCGGCAATCCATCGTCCAGATCGCGGATATCGGCGCGCTGCGCGAGGATGCCGGCGACTTTCTTCGCCGCCGCCGGAAGAACGTCGGGATTGAGCGCGCTGAGCTGCACCTGCACCGGCTTGCCGGTCGGCGGACCGGCGCGCGGCGCGGTCACCTCGACAAGAATGCCGGGAATGTCCGCGGTCTTGTCGCGGATCGCGTCCATGATCTTGTTGGCCGGATCGCGGCGCTGCCAGTCGGAGAACTCGAACTGGATGACGCCGATGGTATCCTCACTCAGCTCGGCCATGCCGCGCGGCTGTTCGCCGATACGGGTATAGACCGTGCTCAGGCCGTCAAATTGCAGCACCCGCTTCTCGACCTCGGTCAGGATGCGGTCCTTCTCGTCGAGCGAGATATTGCCGCGCGCATGCACGATCACCTGGCCGTAATCGGGCTCGACGCTCGGGAAAAATTCGACACCCTTGCCGATCTTGCCATAAAGCGCGATCACCGCGATCAGCAGCGCAAAGGCCGCCGCCAGCGTGCCGCCGGGATAGCGCAGCGCAAATTTCACGGTCCGCATATAGGGGCCGCGATCATTGGCGCGCTCGTCGAGCGGCACCGGCGACGCCTTGCCAAGCAAGGCGCCGAGCGTGGGCGTGAAGAACAGCGCGACGATCAGTGAGGCCGAGAGCGTCGCGATCAGCGTGATCGGCATGTATTTCATGAATTCGCCGACCACGCCCGGCCAGAACAGAAGCGGAGAGAACGCGGCAATGCGGGTGGCCGTCGCGGCCGTCACCGGCCCGGCCATGCGTTTGGCCGCGAGCGAATAGGCCTCCTTCGGCGGCATGCCTTCGGACATCCGCCGCTCCGCATATTCGGAGACGATGATGGCATCGTCGACCAGCATGCCGACCGCGAGAATCAGCGAGAACAGCACAACGATATTGATCGTCAGCCCGGCGAGCTGGAGCCCGAGCACGCCCGCGAGGAACGAAGCCGGGATCGCAATGCCGATGAACAGCGAGGCGCGGAAGCCAAGCGCGAACAGGATGATGACGGCGACCAGCAGCACGCCGGTTGCGACCGAATTCTGCAAATCCGCCAGCATCTGACGGATGACCTTGGATTTGTCCTGTGTGAATGTGACCTGGACCGAGGCGGGCCAGTTGCCCTTCATCTTCTCGACCGCGGCTTTGACGCCGTCCACGGTCTCGATCAGGTTCGCGCCGGTGCGTTTCGACACCTCGATGGTCATGGCTGAGCGGCCATTGACGCGGGTGATCGAGGTTGCATCCTTGAAGGTCGGCTTGACCAGCGCCACGTCGCCGACGGTGACCGCAGCGCCCTTGGTCGCGGCCACCGGCACTTTCAGCACGTCCCGGGGCTGCTCGATCAAGCCGGGGACTTTCACCGCGAAGCGGCCGGTATCGCCTTCCAGCGCACCCGCGGCGATCAGACTGTTGGACGCGTTGACGGTCGAGATCAGCTGGTCGAGCGAGACGCCATAGCTCTTGAGCAGCATCGGCTCGACAATGATCTCCACCGCCTCGTCGCGCGAACCGCGCAATTCGGCGGACAATACGCCCGGCACCTGCTCGATCACATTCTTGGCGTTGCGCGCGATGCGCAGCATCGAACGCTCCGGCATGTCGCCGGACAGCGCCACCACCAGCACCGGATAGAGCGAGAGATTGACTTCGGTCACCACCGGCTCGTCGGCGTCGCGCGGCAGATCGCGCTTGGCCTGATCGACCTTGGCGCGCACGTCGGCGAGTGCCGCCTTGGAATCGAAACCGGCCTCGAATTCCAGCAGCACATAGCCGCCGCCTTCATAGGCGGTGGAGCGCATCTCCTTGACGTTGCCGACCGACTTCAACTGCGTCTCGACCGGCCGCAGCAGCAGCCGCTCGGCATCTTCCGGCGAAATGCCGCGCTGGGTCAGCTGGGTATAGATGATCGGAATCTTGACGTCCGGCTCGGCCTCTTTCGGGATCGTGCGATAGGAGACGAAGCCCGCCACCAGCAGGAAGATCAGCGTGGCAATGGTCAGCCGGGAATGGCTGATGGCGTAGTCGATGAGCTTGAACATAAGAAGCCGATCCCTCAACCCCGTCATGGCCGGGCTTGACCCGGCCATCCATCATCTTTTGCAAAATGGATCACCGGGCCGCGGCGCTTCGCGCCTGCCCGGTGATGACCGTCACCGGGCCGAACCCACCGCCACTTCGGCGGGCACGGCGACCACCTGCTGACCTTCGCGCACGAAATCCTGGCCCTGCACGATGACGCGCGCGCCATCGGGAATTCCGGAGACCCACATGTGGCCCTGATCGTCCTCGACCACGCTGACCGGGACGAAATCCACCTTGGCGCCGCCATTCACCATGCGCACGCCGAGATCGCCGGACGAGGAGAAGGTCAGCGCAGAGCGCGGCACCCGCGACGCCGGCACCGGCGCCATCGGGATCGATACTTCCGCCGTGATCCCGTCGGGAATGGCGCCATCCGGATTCTTGATCTCGATATCGACCCGATAGGTCCGCGTGGTGTCGCTCGCGGAGGGCGCGATATAGCGGATGCGCCCTGTTGCCGTCTGTCCGGTCACGAGCCGAACCTCCGCCTCGTCTCCGACCTTGAGGCCACGCAACCGGCGCTCCGAGACTTCAACCACAGCAAGCATCGGATCGAGCGACACCATCTGGGCAACGGGCGCGCCCTGCATTGCCAGCGACGCGCCGCCGACTTCGGAATGGTTCGTGATAATGCCGTCCCACGGCGCACGCAGCACGCCGCGATCGCGCTCGGCGACCGCTGCCGCCAGCGCCGCCTCGGCCGACTTGTATTGCGCCTCGAGATTCACCGCTTCGAGCTTGGGCAGCGACCCCTGCTCGATCAGCTTGCGGCGCGCCTCCAGTTCGGTCTTCCGCTGATGATAGAGCGCGGTCGCCTGCGCGACCTGCGCTTCGCGCGCATCGTCGGACAGGACGGCGATCACATCGCCTTTCTTGACATGCATGCCGCGCCGGACCCGCATTTCCGTCAGCACGCCGCCGGTCCGCGCGGTAATCGTGACCTTCTTGTCGGCCTCCGTCCGTCCGGAAAGCACCAGCCGGCGCGCGTGGGGAGCGAGCTTGGTCTCGATCACCGCGACACGAAACAGCTTCGGCTCGGCGGTGTTGGGACGGATCGCGGCCCGGCTTTCGGAAGACTCGTGCGGCATCAGATGGCCCGAGGCGACCCAGGCCACCGCACCGACGACGATGCCGACAGCGGCGATACGACTTGCCTTCATCTCGTCTCTCCCGCGAGGGCCGCGCGCGCGAGGTCCGCGTTTCGCCCAAGATCTCCGTTTTTGCCCTTGCCACGTTGCAGCAGCATGTATTTCGTGACATCGAAGAACATCGGCAGCACCGCTTCGGCGTCGAAATTTGGATCCACGGCTCTGCGCCACCACACGCCGTCGGCGATGATCATCAGCATCTCTACTGCGGCACCGATATCGGCATCGCGCGAAATGTCGCCGCGCGCCTGCGCCGCATGCAGCATGGTGATGAGACGGTCCTTTACGTCGGCGTCGAAGTCGTTCATGATCTTCGCGATCGTCGGATTGCGCCGGCTCTCCGACATGATCTCCGCGCACAGCCCGACTTCCTCCGCCGTGCGCTCGACGAAGTGGTGGCGGGCCAGTGCGGCAAAGGTCGAGAAGAAATCCGCGGTGAATTGCGTATCGGCCAGTTGCGCCGCAACTTCGGCGCGGTCGCGCTCGGCGATCCCGGCGATGATCGCCTCCTTCGAGGGAAAATATCGGTAGAGGTTGCCGGGGCTCATGCCGGCCTCGGCGCAGATCTGCTGCATCGAGGTCTGGTGAAATCCGGTCCGGGCGAAGCATCGACGCGCCGCATCGAGGATCTCCGAGCGGCGGTCGGAATGAAGCTGCACGTTGGCCTGGCGCACCTGTCCCCTGCCCTCCGGTCATCTCGCACTATTGCGGTGCACATAAAACGAATGAACGTTCGCTCTACTTGTCCCCCGAAATCAGGCGAGTCAATGGCCGGGCGGGGTCCGTCGACGCGAAATTTCCTGATGAGCAACGGAAATCAGACCGATGGGTACCGCCAGATGCGGCGGAGCTCAGCCAATGGCCGAGTTTCTACCGTGGCGAGCATCGGTTCGGATTCCGGATCGGCGGGTTCCGCCATGATTGCGTCGCGGCGGCTTGGTTACAGTCTGGCCGGCGCGAAAATGTCCGCACGGGGACGGGAGACAAAGCGATGACTAGTAGAATCCTGGGCGCGGCGATGCTCACGGTCGCGGCGATGAGCCCCGGCGTGGCTGCTGAGCTGCCGCTTAAAGAAGTGGTCCTGTCGAATTCAGGTCTGGCCCAGTTCACTTTTGGGGGGCCGGTCTCCGGCAATTCCACGATCGCGTTGCCGGTCCGCCTCGATCAGGTCGACGACATCTTGAAAAGCCTGACCGTGTTTGACCGGGCCGGCGCGGTCGGCACCGTCAGCCTGCCGGGCAAGACACCGCTGCCGGAACTGTTTCGCGATCTGCCATTCGGCCCCGAGGCGCTGAACTCCTCGCCCGACCTCCTCAATGCGCTGACCGGAAGCGAAATCGAGATCGCAGGTCCGGTGACCGCGAAAGGCCGCGTCTTCCGCGTGGTCCGCGAACAGGTCGCATTGCCGAGTAATGGCGGCACCACCACGCGGCATCGCCTGACCCTGATGACGCCCGCAGGCCTCACCCAGGCGATCCTCGAAGAAGTGACCGAGCTGCGCTTCACCGACCCGCAGACCCGCGCGCAGATCGAGCGGCTGCTTCAGGGCCTGATCGAGAACCGCGCCAAGGACCGGCGCACGCTGTCGATCGGTTTTCTCGGCGAGGGCACGCGCGATGTCGCGATCAGCTATGTGGTTGCAGCGCCCGTCTGGAAGACCGCATATCGCATCGTGCTGCCCAAAGATGGCAGCACGGACGCCAAGGCACCCGTGAAGGCGCGGCTGCAGGGCTGGGCGGTGATCGAGAATCTGACCGGGGGCGACTGGAAGGATGTCGAGCTGACGCTGGTGTCCGGCAATCCGGTGGCGCTGCGGCAACCGCTTTATACCGCGCTGTTCGCAAACCGGCCTGAAGTGCCGGTCGCGACCGGCACGCCGGTCGTGCCGCGCATCAACGATGTGCAGGAAAAGGCGGTACCATCTTCCGCACCACAGGCGCAGCTTCGCGCCGATCAGATCGCGGGCACGCTTGCTGCCCAAAGACTGACACGCTCGGTGCCGGCGATCGCCGCGCCATCGCCGGTCGCACCCGCATCCGCCGGACCGGCCGCAACGCCGGCGAATCCTGCCGCGGCCGAGGAAGCCGCGACGCAATTGCTGTACCGCTTCCCGGCCAAGCTCTCGCTCGCGACCGGGCACACCATGATGGTGCCGTTCACCGACCGCGAAATCCCGGTCGAGCGTATCTGGCTCTTTCAGCCCGACATCGTGCCCAATCGGCCGCTGGCTGCGGTGCGGCTGAAGAACGATGGCGACACTGCGCTGCCGGCCGGACTCGTCACCGCATTCGAAAACACGGCGGATGGCGGCACCAATTTCGTCGGCGACGCCTTGCTGCCGCTGACGCCGAAGGACGCGACGCGGCTCGCGACCTTCGCCGTCGATACCCGGACCGCGATCCGGCGCGACGACAGGGGCGTCGTCCAGACCTCGCTCGGCAAGGCGCTGAATGGCACGCTGACGGTGCAGACGCAGTCCCGCCGCACGGTCGATTACGAAGTCACCGCACCGCCTGACCAAGACCGCATCATCGTCGTCGAAGAAGAGCGCGTTCCGGGCTGGGCGCCCGCTGCCGATGTGAAAGGCGTCGAGGAAACGCCGACCCGCTACCGGCACACCATCACCGCGCCGAAAGGCCAGACGACGAAGGCGCGTTTCGTCACCGAGCGGCTCGACCGCGAAAGCATCGTGCTGACCGAACTCGACGTCGAGGACATGCTGGTCCGGATTCGCGGGCTGGAAAACGAGACCCCGGCACTGAAGGCAACGATCGGCCGGCTCACGACGTTGATCGAGGAGATGAACAAGGCGCGCGCGCAGAAGGGCCAGATCGAACACGAGCGCGACAGGATTGTGCAGGATCAGCAGCGCGTACGCAGCAACCTGCAATCGGTCGGCGCGAACTCCGATCTGGGCCGCCGTTATCTGGCGACGCTGAAGACGCAGGAGGATCGGCTGGCCGAGATCGGCGCGGCGGAAGCAAAGCTGGACAAGGAGATCGAGGCAAAGGTGAAGGCCGCGGAAGACGCGGTGCGGCAGCTGACGTTGTAGCCGGATCTTTGCGGGGGCGGGCGAGCTGATGTCTACGCCCGCGCCCGCATCTCGTCCACCGCCGCCAGCACGCGGTCCGGCGTGGTCGGCGCGTCGATCACAGGCGCGAGCCTGTAATCCGACAGCGACGAGATCGCGTCGCGCACCGCGAGCCACACCGACAGCGCCAGCATCAGTGGCGGCTCTCCCACCGCCTTGGAGCGGAAGATCGTGTCCTCGCGGTTCGGCGCATTCTGCAGGATGCGCGCGTTGAACACCGGCGGCACGTCGCGGCTGCCGGGAATTTTGTAGGTCGAAGGCCCGTGCGTGCGCAGATGGCCCTTTGCATCCCAGACCAGCTCTTCGGTGGTGAGCCAGCCCATGCCCTGCACGAAGGCGCCCTCGATCTGTCCGAGGTCGATGGCCGGATTGAGCGAGGCGCCGCAATCCTGCAGAAGCTCGGCGCGCAGGCACCGCATTTCGCCGGTCAGTGTGTCGATCGCGACCTCGGCGGCGGCGACGCCGTACGTAAAGTAATAGAACGGCCGGCCGCTGCTGGTGGTGAAGTCCCAGTGGATTTTCGGCGTGCGGTAGAAGCCGGTCGCCGACAGCGATACCCGCTTCTCCCATGACAACGCCGCAAGCTCGGCAAACGACATCGAGCGGTTGCCGGCATAGATGCGGTTCGACGAGAACACGATCTCGCCCTTGGGCACGTTGAATTGTTCGGCCGCGACATCGGCCATCCGGTCCTTGATCTGCTCGGCGGCATTCTTTGCCGCCATGCCATTGAGATCGGAACCGGACGAGGCCGCGGTCGGCGACGTGTTCGGCACCTTGCCGGTCGTGGTCGCGGTGATCTTGATATTGTCGATGTCGATCTGGAACGTCTCAGCCACCACCTGCGCGACCTTGATGAACAGCCCCTGCCCCATCTCGGTGCCGCCGTGGTTCAGCGTCACGCTGCCGTCCGTATAGACATGGACCAGTGCACCGGCCTGGTTGAGCGCGGGCCGGTTGAACGAGATGCCGAACTTCACCGGCATGGTGGCGAGGCCCTTCTTCACGATCGGGCTCGTCCTGTTGAATGCTACGACACTCTCGCGCCAGCCTTGCAGATCGACGGTGCGGTCAAATTCGTCCATCACCTGTTCGATAATGTTATCCTCGACCGTCATGCCGTAGGGCGTGACGTTGTTGCGGCCGTGGCCGTAGAAATTCCGCCTGCGCACTTCGTCCAGCGATTTGCCGAGATAACGCGCGACCGTGTCGAGGATCGTCTCGATCGCGAACATGCCCTGCGGTCCGCCATAGCCGCGAAACGCCGTGTTCGAGACGGTGTTGGTCTTGCACGGCAGACCGCGGAAGCGAAGCGCCGGCAGCCAGTAGCAATTGTCTGAATGGCACAGCGCGCGCGTCAGCACCGCGGGCGTATGGTCGGCGACGTGTCCGCCGTTCGCGGCAAGCAGCAGATCGAGCCCGAGCACCGCGCCCTCATCGTCGAAACCGACCTCGTAGCGATAATAGAACGGGTGCCGCTTGCCCGTGGCGCGCATGTCGTCGTCGCGCGGCAGCCGCAGCTTCACCGGCCTGCGCGTCTTCCAGGCGAGCAGCGCGGCAATGCCTGCAATGATGGTCGGCTGGCTTTCCTTGCCGCCGAAGCCGCCGCCCATGCGGCGCACCTCCACCGTCACCGCATTGAACGGAATGCCAAGCACATGCGCGACACCGTGCTGCACCTCGGTCGGATGCTGGGTCGACGAGAACACGTGAACATCGCGATTGTTTTCGCCGGGCGTTGCCAGCGCGATCTGGCCTTCGAGATAGAAGTGATCCTGCCCGCCGCAACGGAATTCTCCCTTCAGACGGTGTGGCGCAGACGCAAGCGCTGCATCGACATCGCCGCGAACCATGGTCTGGACCGGCGCCAGATACATCTCCTTCGCCACCGCTTCTTCGACCGTCAGCACGGCCGGCAGCACCTCGTAATCGACCTTGACGAGCTTCGCCGCGGCGCGCGCCTGATCGAGGGTCGCCGCAGCGACGGCAGCCACGATCTGGCCCTCGTGTTCGACAAGGCCGGCCGCAAGCAGCGGTTCGTCGGTGCGAATGGGTGCGATGTCGTTCTTGCCTGGAATGTCCGCCGCGGTGACGACCGCAGCCACTCCCTCCGCGGCAAGCGCCGTCGACACATCGATCGACTTGATGCGCCCGTGCGGATGCGGCGAGAGCACCAGCGCGGTTTCGAGCGAGCCCGGCACCATCGGGATGTCGTCGAGATAGAGCGCCTGGCCATTGGTGTGGCCGGCAGCGCTGTCATGCCTGACCGAGGCATGCACACCGCCGCGGATTCGGGACAGAGGTGCGTTCATAGCTGCCACACTCCGGTTTGCTCACCGCCTGTTGTCTCGATCTGCAGCCGCCGGATCAGGTTTGCGGCCGCGCGCAGGCGATAGGCGTCGGTGCCGCGATGATCGGTCATCGGCTGGAAATCCTGCGCAATCAACGAGTCGATGTCGCGCAGGCTTTCGGCCGTCCATGGTTTGCCGTTGAGTGCGGCCTCGACATGCCTCGCGCGCGCCGTGGTCGCGGCCATGCCGCCATAGGCCGCGCGCAGTTCCGCGACCTTGCCGCCCTCGACGCGCAGGCGATAGGCGCCGATCACGGTCGAAATATCCTGGTCGAAGCGCTTCGACAATTTATAGACGGTGAAGCCCGTTCCGGGCTTGAGCAGCGGAATCTCGATCGCCGCGATTATTTCGTCTTTCTCCATCGCGGTCTTGCGATAGCCGGTGATGAACCCGTCGGCCTTCACGCCGCGCGCGCCGCGTCTGGAACGAAGCATGATGGTGGCGTCGAGCGCCATCAGACACGGAATGGTGTCTCCGATCGGCGAAGCATTGGCGATGTTGGCGGCGAGCGTTCCAATATTGCGGATCTGACGCGAGCCAATACGTCGGACGAGAGCGGCAAAGGACGGAAAATGTTTGTCGAGCGCAGGCAACGCGCGCGTATAGGTCACGCTGCCGCCGATGATGAGCTTGCGTTGGTCGTCCGATATTGTGCGAAGCTCGCTGACCCACTGGGTCGAGATCACGACCGGAAACGCTTCGCGATCCTTCGACACGCGGATACCGAGATCGGTGCCGCCGCCCAACACAAAGGCGTCGGGATATTTCGCTTTCGCCTCCACAAGCTCGCCGATGCTGCGCGGCGCCAGATAAAGCTGCGCGCCCTGCCGGTATTCGCGCGCCGCTTCGCCAGCCTGCTCGGCCAGTCCGCAGCCCGGCGGATCGGCGCGCATGGCCTTGCAGGCCTCGACGATCGGGCGATAGCCGGTGCAGCGGCACAGATTGCCGGCCAGCGCCTCATGGATGGTCTCGTCGTCGCGCGGCTCGCCGCCTTGCGCGAAGGCGAACATCGCCATCGCAAAGCCAGGCGTGCAGAAACCGCATTGGGTGGCGTCGGCCTCGATCAGGCTCTGCTGCACCGAGTGCAGCGTGCCATCGGGCTGAGCGAGACCTTCCACCGTCATGACCGGCAGCCCGTCGACCTGCGGCACCAGCACGAGACAGGAATTGACAGCGCGCCAGGCCATGCATCCGTCGTCCTGCGGCAGACCGACAACTACGGTGCAGGCTCCGCAATCGCCCTCGGCACAGCCTTCCTTGGTGCCGGTCAGGCGCGCCTTGAGCCGCAGATAATCCAGAAGGGTCATGGTGGGGGACACCCGGTCCTCGACCACGGTCCGGCCATTCAGTTGGAAACAAAGCGCCGACATGCGGGAAGGGCTCACCGATTTTGTAAAGCTTCCGCCGGACAGCGTAGCGGCGTCGGCCCGCATTGTCCCGCCTTTCTCCAAGCCATTCCGGTTGGGCCAAGACCAGCAACCAGCGGCCCGCAGCCAGCCCGCAACCCGGCAACCAAGCCGCGCGATATTCACGATGCGCAGACGTCCTATGCCTCGGCGTACGGACTGATGGCGGGCATGCCTCCAGCAGCCTACGACTAACGTCGAACAAAGACCCATCGAGGCTGTGGTGGAGCACCGATAGCGTCAACCTTCCGCCAAAGAGTGCGATCAGACCGCTATCGCGTCCGTTGGCTTGATCAAGAAATCGGCACATTCGTCCGTGCTGAATTGGGTATCGTTAACGTCGCCGATCCGGCCCGCGGCCGATCCGGTTCGTTGAGCTCCCACACGTTGGTTCCGACGATCGGTTGGGCATCGCCGGTGCGCTTTGCTATCGCGTCCGCGACTGCGCATTCCTTCGCAGCTTTCATTGACCGCAAGAATGGCCGCCGATAGTGTCCGCGCCGACGCGAAAGCGAGCGTGAAAGACCAAGAGGTTTCAGGAGGATAGTCCATGAATAGAAGAACATTTGGAATCGCCGCATTGGCTGCGACCGCGCTGTTTGCGGGCGCCGCGCATGCGCAACAGGGCCCGATCAAGATCGGCCTGATCATGCCGTATTCCGGCCAGTTCGCCGACGCGGCGGCGCAGATGGACAATGCCATCAAGCTGTTCGTCAAGCAGAACGGCGACACCGTCGCCGGCCGCAAGGTCGAGTTCATCCGCAAGGATGTCGGCGGCATCGCCCCCGATGTCGCCAAGCGGCTCGCGCAGGAACTCGTGGTGCGCGACGGTGTCGACATTCTCGCCGGCTTCGTGCTCACCCCGAATGCGATGGCCGCGGGCGACGTCTCCGAGCAGGCCAAGAAGTTCATGGTGGTGATGAATGCCGCCACCTCCATCGTCACCACCAAATCGCCCTTCATGGTGCGGACTTCACTGACCACCCCGCAGGTGAACGAGGCGCTCGGCCAATGGGCCGCGACCAAGGGCGGTGTGAAGAAGGCTTATACGATGCATTCCGATTACGGCCCCGGCATCGACGCCGAGGCCGGCTTCTCCCGCGCCTTCAAGGAGGCTGGCGGCGAAGTCATCGGCACGGTGAAGATGGCGGTCGCCAATCCCGACTTCTCGGCCTATGTGCAGCGCGCCAAGGATCTCAATCCGGAAGGCATTTATGTTTTCGTTCCGGGCGGCGCACAGCCGGCCGCCTTCGGCAAGGCGCTGGCCGAGCGCGGCATCGACCCGCGCAAGGTCAAGGTCATGGGCCAAGGCGAAATCACCGACGACAGCGCACTGAAATCGATGGGCGACGCTGCGCTCGGCATCATCACCGCCTTCCACTATGACCCGGCGCACAAATCGGACAAGAACGCAGCCTTCGTGAAGGCCTATAATGCGGAATATGGCCGCAATCCGGACTTCTTCTCGATTGGCGGCTGGGACGGCATGCAGCTGATCTACGACGTGCTGAAGAAGACCGGCGGCAAGACCGACGCGCAGGCGATGGTCGATGCGGCCAAGGGCATGGCCTGGGAAAGCCCGCGCGGCCCGATCTCCATCGATCCGGAGACCCGCGACATTATCCAGAACGTCTATATCCGCCGTGTCGAGAAGGTCGACGGCAAGCTGCAGAATGTCGAGATCGACCGGATCGAAAATGTAAAGGATCCGGTCAAGGCGCGGATGAAGAAGTAACCGGGGTTCACGCGCCAGGATCATCCAGCGCCCGGGGCTCCGCTCCGGGCGTTGGCTTGCGGGGCGTCATTTCAACGAGTACAGCATTCGCCCGCGCTCAAGAGGGAGCGGAACCGGTATCTCGTGTAAGGGGACGACGTTGGGGCCTATCATCGGCGTTCTGTTCGACGGCTTTGCCTATGGCATGCTGTTGTTTCTTTTGTCGGTCGGGCTGTCGGTCACGCTCGGCATGATGAATTTCGTCAACCTCGCGCATTGCGCCTTCGCGATGCTTGGCGGTTACGTGACGGTTACGCTGGTCAACACGTTCGGCTGGCCATTTCTGGCAACGCTGCCGATGGCGTTTCTTGCGGCTGCAGCCGTCAGCGTCGTGCTTGAACGAACGCTCTATCGCAGGCTCTATCGCGCCAGCGAGCTCGATCAGGTGCTGCTCACCATCGGGCTTGCCTTCATGTCGATTGCGACGGCGGCCTATATCTTCGGCACCATCCTGCAGCCGGCGGCGACGCCCGCCTTCCTGCGCGGCTCGGTGCAGTATTTCGGCATCAATTTCGGCGTCTACCGTATCTTTCTGATCGCGGTCGGCCTTGCCGTCACACTGCTTCTGGTGCTGACGCTGGAATATACCCGGTTCGGCCAGCAGGTCCGTGCCGCGGTCGATAATCAGCGCATGGCGCGCGGGCTTGGAATCAATGTCGACGGCACCTTCGCGGTCGCCTTCGCGCTCGGCTCGGGGCTTGCCGGCCTCGGCGGCGCGCTCGCGATCGAGATTGTGGGGCTCGATCCCTCCTTTGCGCTGATCTACCTCGTCTATGTGCTGATCGTTGTGTCGGTCGGCGGCCTCGGCTCGATCTGGGGCTCGTTCGTCGCCGCCGTCCTGATCGGCGTCAGCGACATTGCCGGCAAGTACTACGTGCCGCAGATCGGCGCCTTCATGATCTATCTCGTTATGATCGTTCTCTTGATGTGGCGGCCGCAGGGCCTGTTCGGCAAGCGTTGAGTCCCATGAGTACGCCATCACTCACACCCTACGATTACATGCGGGCGCAGGCGCGCTGGCATCCGCTGGAATATGTGTTCTGGCTCGCCACCATCCTGCCGTTCTTCCTGTTTCCGAACTACCTGTCGCTCGCCAGCCAGATCGCGATCACCGCGCTGTTCGCGCTCTCGCTCGATTTGATCCTGGGTTATGCCGGCATCGTTTCGCTCGGGCATGCAGCCTATTTCGGTATCGGTGCCTATACCGCGGGGATCATTTCCAAATACGGCTTTGGCGATCCGATCTTCGGCCTTTTTGCCGCTGCACTGCTGACCGGCCTGTTCGGCTATGCGACGAGCTTCATGATTTCCCGCATCAAGCATCTGGCGCTGATCATGGTCACGCTGGGCTTGGGCTTTCTGGTCCATGAAGTCGCCAATGCCGCGCACTGGCTGACCGGCGGCGCCGACGGGTTGCAGGGCATCCGCATCGGCAAGCTGCTCGGCATCTACGAATTCGACCTGTGGGGCCGCACCGCCTACACTTATTCGCTGATCGTGCTGTTCCTCATCTTTCTTGTGGTGCGCCGTCTGACCAACTCGCCGTTCGGTCTCGCCCTTCGCGGCATCCGCGAGAATTCGGTGCGCATGCCGGCGATCGGCGCGCCGTCGGATGCGCATATCCGCAAGGTCTACACCATGTCCGCCGCCATCGCCGGCATCGCCGGGGCACTGCTTGCGCAGACCACGTCGACGGTCTCGCTCGGCGCGATCGACTTCCAGCGCTCTGCCGACGTGCTGGTGATGCTGGTGCTCGGCGGCGCCGGCATGCTTTATGGCGGGCTGATCGGTGCGATCATCTTCCTCGTCGCGCGCGACCAGTTCTCCGGCATCAACCCGCAATTCTGGTATTTCTGGATCGGCCTGTTGCTGGTGATGGTGGTGATGGTGCTGCCGAACGGCATCCTCGGCGGCCTGTCCCAGCTTTACCGCGCCTTGATGGGACGGCGCAGCACATGACCGCACCCGCTCTCTCCACGCGCGGCGTCAACAAGAGCTTCGGCCAGCTCCAGGTTGCGCGCGACATCTCCATCGCCATCCCGAAAGGCGAACGTTACGCGCTGATCGGCCCGAACGGCGCCGGCAAGACCACCCTGATCAACCTGATGACCGGCATGATCAAGCCGGATTCCGGCCAGATCCTGCTCGGCGGCGAGGACGTCACGGCGCTGCATCCGGATGAGCGGGTCAAGCGCGGCCTGGTTCGCACCTTCCAGATCAACACGCTGTTTCCCAACCTGTCGGCGCTGGAAGCGGTGACGCTTGCGATCTGCGAGCGCACGGGCGATGCAGGAACCTGGTGGAAGGCGCTGCCTTCCTATCGCGAGAATGCAGAAGAGGCGTACACCATCCTGAAGTCGCTGCGCCTCGGTGATCACGCCTATCGTACCACCCGCGAACTGGCCTACGGCCAGCAGCGCCTCCTCGAGATCGCGCTGGCGCTGGCGACACGCCCGCAGGTTCTGCTGCTCGACGAGCCGGCCGCCGGCGTGCCGCCTGAGGAAAGTTCGGAACTGTTCTCGGTGATCGCCGACCTGTCGCAGGACATTACGGTCCTGTTCATCGAGCATGACATGAATGTGGTATTCCGCTTCGCCAGCCGCATCATTGTGATGGTCGGCGGGGCGATCCTGCTGGAAGGCACGCCGAAGGAAATCTCAACCGATCCACGCGTGCGCGAAGTCTATCTCGGAGGCGCGCATCATGCCTGATACGCTCCTCTCGCTCCAAGGCGTGCGCGCCGGCTATGGCGACGCCGTGGTGTTGAGCGACATTTCGTTCGATCTCGCCGACAAGGGAAGCCTCGCAGTGCTGGGAAGGAACGGCGTCGGCAAGTCGACGCTTCTCCTCACCATCATGGGTTTCACGCGCATGACGCGCGGTACGATCCACTGGCGCGGCGAGGACATTACCCGCCTTGCGCCCTACAAGCGCGCCCGCGCCGGCATTGGCTGGGTCGCACAGGAGCGCGAGATTTTCCCCTCGCTGACGGTCGCCGAAAACCTCACCGTCACCGCGCGCCCCGGGCACTGGACCATCGAGCGCATCTACGATCTGCTGCCGCGGCTGAAGGAGCGGCGCGGCAACAAGGGCAACCAGCTCTCCGGCGGTGAGCAGCAGATGCTGGCGCTCGCGCGCGCGCTGATGACCAATCCGCAGCTCCTCTTGCTCGACGAGCCGTTCGAGGGCCTCGCGCCGATCATCGTCGAGGAGCTGACTGCGGCAATCCGCAAGATGCTGACCGAGCAGGGCACCGCCTTCGTACTGGTCGAGCAGCATGCCGAGATTGCCTTGTCGCTGACCAAGGATGCCATCGTGCTGGAGCGCGGCAACGTCGTGCACCGCGCGCCGTCTGCAGAGCTGATCAAAGACGAGGCGACGCTGGAGCGGCTCATCGGGCTGAAGGTGTCTTGACCTTTGTCATTGCAGGGCGCGCGCAAAGCGCGCGAACCCCGAATGCAGACTCAAGAGCGGAGTGTGCGGCTCTGGATTTCGGGTTCGCCGGCTCCGGCGGCGCCCCCGAATGACCCACATCACATCACACTCACCGTCGCTTCCTCGTAGCGCCTCTTGCCGAGATCGCCGCCCTCGAAGATATCGCGGTCGGCGATCCAGTCGCGCGACACGTTGAAGGTCTCCTCGGTATAGGGCTCGAACACGATGCGCTCGCCCGGACCCCAGCGGCGCGTATCCATCACGCCGTGCCAGCGTACCGGGAATTCCTTCGTGTAGTAATGCGTATAGAGCTCCGGGCGGAGATCCAGGTCGCGCTGCGCGCGCTTCAGCGCAGTGAAATATTTGCGCAGGTCTTCGGGATCGGGGTCGCCGTGGATCATGTTGGCGATCATGAAGGTGTTGTCCATGATCTTCCGGAAGCCGAGCTGCTCGGCGAGATAATACGGTCCCGAGAACAGCGTCGCCGCCGGAATCTTGCCGTCGAGCAGAAGCTCCATGCGCTTGAACAGCATGCCGTCGTTGAACGACAGCTTGATCCGCTCGCGCGGCATGTAGCTTTCCAGCGCCTGGATCGATGCGTAATGCGAGCCGGACTGGAAGCCGACCGAGATCGGCACATCGGCGAGGTCGGCCGGCGATTTGATCGGTGAATCAGGCGCAACGAAAATCCCCGAAGGCGCCACCGAATAAACATCGCGGTTGAGCCGCCCATGGCCGGAAGCGGCCGCGACATTCACCGTCCAGTGGCAGGCGCAGCTCACGTCCGATTTGCGGCCTTCCTCGAAGGACTGGTAGGCGCCGACCTTGTTGCCCTTGTCGTGAATCTTACCGTCGGTCGACTGCACCAGTTCGCGGAAGATGTAGTCGAGCCCCTCGTCCTTGAAATAGCCCTTCTCCTCCGCAATCCATTCCTGCAGACGGAAATGCGGCTCGATGATGAATTTGTGATTGGTCGCCATTTGCGTTTCTCCCGTTTTGCCTTTGTGGTCGTTTCAGTCACGTCTCAAGTCAGCAGCAGCCCTCGTCGCCATGTGCGCGGTCGCGTTCGGAAACGCGCCGCGCGCGGATCATCTTGACGTGGTCGTCCATCAGCTTGCGCGCGCCGGCGCCATCGCGCATCTCGATCAGCGCGGCGAGTTCCTTGTGCACCGCCAGCACCCGGCGCGACACGTCCGGCGTCAACGTGCGGTTATGCGATGGCCACGAGATGTGATTGAGAGAGAGAAACTGCACCACCAGCACGCGGTTATGCGAGGCTTCGGCAATCGCGAGATGGAAGTCGCGGCAGGAGCGGGTATAGGCATCGCCGTCGTCGATGATCGCTTCCGCCTCGCTAAGCAGCCGGCGCAGCCGCGCATGGTCGGCGGGCGTTGCGTGCTCGGCGGCCAGTTCGGCAGCCAGCGTCTCGATGGCGCGCTGGGCATCCATGACCTCGGCGGCCGTGACACCGGTCAGATCGAGCTGCACCGCAAGCGCCTCGGCGAACAGGCGCGGATTGCCGCGCGCCACCCGCGCCCCGCCGCCCTTGCCCATGCGGATTTCGGCGATGCCCAGCGCCTGCAGCGTGCGCAACGCATCGCGAGCCACGATCCGGCTCACCCCATAGCGCGCGGCGAGGTCCTTCTCGGTGCCGATCGGATCGCCGGATTTCAGCCGCTTCTCGGTCAGCGCATCGCGCACATCGGCGACGATCTGCGCCGACAGCGAGCCGGAGCGGCCAGCCACGAACGGCTCTCCGGCACGGGCGATGAGCGTGGTCTGCGTGTTCATGGCTGGGCTCAGCCTTTCCGTCTCGCGGGCCAAGACTAGGTCGGATTATAAAGTTAGTAAAGATAGTATCTTATAGGCAAACGATCCTCGGGGCGACCCTCCGTTTTTTCAACGACGCCGGCTCAACCCCGCTTCGGCAGCTTTGGCGGCGGCGCCAGCCCGGCCATGCCCGTCGCGGTGAACTTCAGGTCCAGCGTCTTCCAGTCGGCATATTTGCCCGGCGGCAGCTTGTAGGGGTAGCAGCCCTGGAGCGCGTTCATGGCGATCCCGACCAGCATCGGGCCGCGTTCCGAGGCCGGCGCCTGCAGCAACACAGGCGCGCCGGCAAGCTGCCCGTTCGGACCGAACGAGACCCGCAGCACCACCTCCAGCCCGATCATCCCGGGAATGCCAACCGGCAGCTTCCAGCATTTCTGGATCTGCGCACGCAGCGAGGCGATCTCATCCGGCGTGAGCTTCGATTTTCCTTCGCCCGCCGGGCCGCCCTGCGGCATATCGGGCGTTTCAGGCCTGACCGCCCGTTTCAGCTCGGGCGGGGACGCGTCGGCGCGCCCGGCATCGGCGGAGGCATCGAGACTGCCTGCCGATGGCTGGCTTTGCGCGGGGGCTTGCGGCTTTTGCTGCACCGGCTCGGGCGGTTTGCGTTCGGCCTGCTTCGGCGCTTCCGGCGGCTTCTCCGGCTCGTCCCGCTTCGGCTCAAGCTCCTCCGGCTCGACCAGGTCCACGTCGATCGTCTGCAGCATAGACGGCGGCAGGATGCGGCGCTCCGCCAGCACGATCGCACCGAAAAAGCCGAGATGCAGGAGCAGCGATGCCGCAAGGATCGCGGTGCTGATGCTCACGCGGTTCAACAGCCAAGGCAAGGCGGCGGCTCCGGTTTTGCGGCCGCGCTCAGCACAGCCGCTCGCCGGGCGTGAGTCAAAGGCCTTCTTCAGTCCGGGATGACCGCTGTGGTCTCGATTTCGAGCAGGGCTTCCTTTTCCACCAGCGACGTGACCTGCACCAGCGCCATGGCGCCGAAATTCTTGCCCATCACATCGCGATAGGCCTTGCCGAGCTCCGGCAAAGAGTTCCGGTAGGCGTCGATGTCGGTGACATACCATGTCATACGCACGACATGCTCAGGCCGCGCGCCGCCTTCCTTCAGAACGGCGACGATATTTTCCAGAAGCTGTCGGGTCTGGGCGACGAAACCTTGCGGAAATTTTCCGTCCTTGTCCCATCCGACCATGCCGCCGACAAAGATCATCTCGCCGCGCGCCTTGACGCCGTTGGCATAGCCCTTCGGCTGCGGCCAGCCGGCCGGATTGAGGATGGTGTTGGTCGCGGGCTTAGCGGCGATGTCCGGCACGGGAGGTCTCCTGATTGCATTTCCTTGGTCATGGCAGGGCATAGCCGTTCGAAGAACGGCGTTGCTTCACTCGTCTATCCCCGGCTATCCATCAAACGAAATCAATGGTTGCGCGGGTCAAGCCCGCGCATGACCATCGACAATCAAGACGCCATCTTCTCCGCATCCGCCTCGGCAATCTTGCGCAGCTCGAAACGCTGCAGCTTGCCGGTCTGGGTGCGCGGAAGCGACGCGACATACTCGATCGCACGCGGATATTTGTAGGGTGCGACCGTATTCTTCACATAGTCCTGCAAAGTCTTGGTCAGCGCCGCATCACCGCTATGGCCAGCCCGCAGCACGATATAGGCCTTGACGATGTGGCCGCGTTCCGGATCGGGCGCGCCGACCACACCGCATTCGGCGACCGCCGGATGCGCCAGCAGCACCTCTTCGACTTCGGGGCCGGCGATGTTGTAGCCCGACGAGATGATCATGTCGTCGGAGCGCGCCTGGTACCAGAAATAGCCGTCGGCATCCTGCACGTAAGTATCGCCCGGAAAATTCCAGCCATGTTGCACATACTTGGTCTGGCGCGGATCGTCGAGATAGCGGCAGCCGGTCGGACCCTTGACCGCAAGGCGGCCGATGGTGCCGCGCGGCACCTCGTTGTAATTGTCGTCCACGACCTTGGCGACATAGCCCGGCACCGGCTGTCCGGTGGAACCGCCGCGAACTTGCCCCTCCGGCGAGCCGATGAAGATATGCATCATCTCGGTGCCGCCGATGCCGTCGAGAATGGTGATGCCTGTGGCCTTCTTCCACGCCTCGAACGTGGCTTTCGGCAGGGCTTCGCCGGCCGACACGCATTTGCGCAAGGACGAAATGTCGTGCTTGCCGACATGCGGCGTGACCGCGCGGTAGGCGGTCGGCGCCGTGAACACCACCGTTGCCTTGTACTTCTCGATGGCTGGAAGCAACTCGTCCGGCGTCAGCTTTTCGAGCTGGATCGTGGTGGCGCCGATGCGGAACGGGAACAGCACATGCCCGCCAAGTCCGAAGGTGAAGGCGAGCGGCGCCGAGCCGATGAAGCGATCGTCGGGGGAGGCCTGCAGCACATATTTGCCGTAGGAGTCGCAGGGCGCCAGCATGTCGCGGTGGAAATGCATGGTGCCTTTTGGCTCGCCCGTCGTCCCCGACGTGAAGGCGATCAGGCAGACATCGTCGATCGCCGTGTCGCAGGCGGTGAAGTTCTCGTAGCCCGGCTTGTTCATCAGGGCTTCAAGCTCGCCGCCCTCTCCCCAATAGACAGCGCGCTCGAGTTCGGGCGCGAGCGCCTTGGTTTTCTCCATCTCGTCGCCGAGCTTCCTGTCGCACAGCGCGAGTTTGATCTTGGCTTTTTTGACCGTGTAGGAGAGCTCCTTGGCGCGCAAGAGCGGCATGGTCGCGACCGTCACGCCGCCCGCCTTCATCACTGCGAGATAGGCCGCAATCATCGTCGGATTATTGGCGGAGCGCAGCAGCACGCGATTGCCCGGCACGAAACCGAGATCGCGGGTGAGCACATTGGCAATACGGTTAATGCGCTCGGCAAGCTGCGCATAGGTCAGCGTCTCGTTCGGCGACACGATCGCCGTCCGATCGCCCTGCCCGGACGTCACCCATTTGTCGACGAACTCGGTCACGCAGTTCAGCCGGTCCGGATATTGCAGCTCCGGCAGCGTGAACAGGAATTCCGGCCACTGATCCTGCGGCGGGAGATTGTCCCGCGCGAAGGTGTCGGTATGTCCCGAGCGGATCATGATCTGATACTCCGTGTCTGCCCCGGCGCGTTCTGGTTCGTCACATGTTCGCGGCCTTGGCGGCCGCATGAGTCTTCAAGGCTTCGCGCGCGATCACGACCTTCTGCACCTCGGTCGCGCCCTCATAGATGCGTAATGCGCGGATCTCGCGATACAATTCCTCGACCTTCACGCCCTTGGTGACGCCCTGGCCGCCGAACAGCTGTACCGCGCGGTCGATGACGCGCTGCGCGGCCTCGGTCGCATGCATCTTGGCCATCGCGGCTTCGCTCGTGACGCGGGCCGCACCGTTATCCTTGGTCCAGGCCGAGCGGTAAACGAGGAGCGCGGAGGTATCGACATCGGTGATGGAATCGGCGAGCGCGCCTTGCGTCAGCTGCAGGTCGCCGAGCGGCGCGCCGAACAATTTGCGGGTGGCGGCGCGCTCGGTCATTTCGTGCAAGGCACGCCGCGCAAAGCCCAGCGCCGCGGCGCCCACGGTCGAGCGGAAAATGTCGAGCGTTGCCATCGCGACCTTGAAGCCCTCGCCCGGCGCGCCGAGACGGTTGGTCACCGGGATGCGGACATTGTCGAATTTCAGCGTCGCCAGCGGATGCGGCGCGATCACCTCGATCCGCTCTTCGATCGACAGGCCCGGCGCGTCGGCATCGACCATGAAGGCGGAAAGCCCCCGCGCGCCGGGGGCCTCGCCGGTGCGGGCGAACACGACATAGTGGTCCGCGATGCCGCCGTTCGATATCCAGGTCTTGCGGCCGTCGAGCCGCACATGCGTATTGCCGTCCGGCACCGCCGTCATCGCCATCGCCGCGACGTCGGAGCCCGCTTCCGGCTCGGACAGTGCGAAGGCCGCAATCGCCTGGCCCTTGCCGACCTTAGGCAAGTAGCGCCGCTTCAAGTCCGGCGAGCCATAAAGCGTGATCGAGCCGGTGCCGAGCCCTTGCATGGCGAAGGCGAAATCGGCGAGCCCGTCGTGGAAGCCGAGAATCTCGCGCGCGAGGCAAAGCGTGCGTACGTCGAATTGCGGATACATGCCGCCATATTCGGCCGGCACCGTCGGGGTCAGAAAGCCCGCCTCGCCCAGCGCCTTGACGCGGGCGCGGCAGGCCTCGTCCACATCGTCATGCGGCAGCGTGTGCAGATGGTCCGCGGCCCAGCTGTTCAGCCGCTCGGCAAAGTCGCGGTGCCCATCGTTGAAGAAAGGCCAGCGGAGAGTTTCGGCGAGGCTCATCTAGGTGCCCTCGAACACAGGCTTTTGCTTGTTGGCGAAGGCATGAAAGGCGCGCTTGAAGTCTTCGGTCTCCATGCACAGCGCCTGCGCGACGGCTTCGGCCTCGATCGATTGCTCGACCGACATCGCCCACTCCATCTCGAGCATGCGTTTGGTCATGCCGTTGGCGAAGGTCGGCCCGGCGCAGAGTTCGTTGGCGAGCGCCGTCGCATCGGCCAGCACATTTTCCGGCGGTGACAGGCGATTGAAGAAGCCGAAGCGTTCCGCTTCCTCGCCGCCCATGACGCGGCCGGTATAGAGCAGCTCGGCGGCGCGGCCCTGCCCGATGATGCGCGGCAGGATCGCACAGGCGCCCATGTCGCAGCCAGCAAGCCCAACGCGATTGAACAGGAACGCGACCTTCGCCTTCGGTG
>NZ_JBKBVB010000040.1:0-34683 GCF_046289595.1 Pseudorhodoplanes sp. | reverse complement strand
TCCCGGTTCTCGGCAAGGATCGGGGCAATCGCCCCAGGAATCCCTGCGGTGAGCGCCACCTCGACAAAGATCAACGGTTCGTCGTTCAGCGCCGGATGGAAGAAGGCGAAGCAGCAGCGGTCGTCCGGGTCGATCCTGCGGCGCAGATCGTCCCAGCTGCGAATTTTGTGGACCGCCTCGTGCTTGATGATCTTCTCCAGAATATTGGCCGGTGTCGACCAGTCGATGTCGCGCAGCACCAGAAAGCCGCGGTTGAACCATGACGAAAACAGATGCACGAAGTCGGCATCCACAACGGCGAGATCCTTGCGGTGCGCCAGCGCGTCCAGCAATTGCTCGCGCATGCGGACAAGCGCCGCGGTGCCGCCGGGCGCCAGGTTGAGCCTGCGGAACAATTCCTGACGCCGCGGTTCGGCGGCCTGATGCAGTTCGGAAGCGGTGGTGTCGGTCGGGTTGGCCTGCCACGCCGCAATCGCCTTTTCCATGCGGGCGCGGTCGGGGCCAAATTGATGCGCCAGCGCCTCGAAAAATGCGATGCGCGGGCCGATCGTCAACTCGGCGTAGCGGTTCAGGATTTCCCGGGCGAGCGCTACGCCCGAGGCCTCGCCGCGCCCCGATAACAGATCCTCGCACAGAACCACGAAGTCGGCGGAGCGCGTGACGGCGTTTGTGCGCCGCGTCAGAAGCGCGCGTCCGCGGTCCGAAATTGTCTGCAGCAAGTCGCCAAAAAACGCGCCATTCATTGCCAAGTCCGAAATCTCTCCAAACCCTGCGCGCCTTCCGCAGTGCAACGCACCTTTAGCAGATTTCCGCGCATGTCGGCCCGCTTTTCACGGTGGCCCTTCCACACTGGATCAGCTATAGGCTGAGTTCAGGATAATAAAGAATAATCGGTGGGTACCATCGAACAGCGGGTGGAGACGCGGGAGCGGGCCGGTGTTGCGCCGGCCTCCCCCCTTCTTGAGGTCGACGACCTCCATGTGCAGTTCCAGACCTCGCGCGGGGTGGTCCGCGCGGTGGAGGGTCTGTCGTTCCATATCGACCCCGGCGAGGTGGTCGCGATCGTCGGCGAATCCGGGTCGGGCAAATCGGTCTCGGCGCTGTCGATCATGCGGCTGCTGCCGAAGCTGACCGGGCGCATTCCCAAGGGGCGGGTCATTTTCCAGGGGCGCAACCTGCTCGACCTTTCCGACGAAGAGATGCGCGAGATTCGCGGCCGCGATATTTCAATGATCTTCCAGGAGCCGATGACCTCGCTCAATCCGATCCTGACCATCGGATTGCAGATCACCGAGCCGCTCCGCATCCATCTCGGCATGAATGCCGAACAGGCCGAGGCCCGCGCGATCGAATTGCTCGGCCTTGTCGGCATCCCCGATCCGGCGCGCCGGCTCGCACAATATCCGCATCAATTTTCCGGCGGCATGCGCCAGCGCGTCATGATCGCGATCGGGCTGGCCTGCAATCCCAAGCTGATCATCGCCGACGAGCCGACCACCGCGCTCGACGTGACCATCCAGGCGCAGATCCTCGAACTGATGAAGGATCTGTCGCGCAAGCTGAATATCGCGCTGATCGTCATCACGCATAACCTCGGCGTGGTGGCGCGCTATGCCGACCGGGTGATCGTCATGTACGCGTCGCGCCTGGTCGAGGAAGGCGACGCCGACGACGTGTTCCACCGGCCGCGCCATCCCTATTCGATGGGACTGCTGCGCTCGGTGCCACGGCTCGACCGGCCACGCGGCGCCAAGCTCGAAACCATCGAGGGCTTGCCGCCGAATGCCGCAGCGCCGCCGCCCGGCTGTCGCTTCGCACCGCGCTGCCCGTACCGGATCGCAATCTGCGAGACCGAGCCCGGCCTGCTGCGCACCGATACCGGCGGCCTGTCGCGCTGCCACCGGCATCAGGAGATCGCAGACGGAAAAATCGTCTGGGCCGCGGCGGCGGCCGGCTCGCAGCGGACACAGAGCAAGAGCGGCACGCCGCTTCTTTCGGTCCGCAATCTCGTGAAGCATTTTGAAGTGCGCGGCGGCCTGCGGAATGCAAGCGGCACGGTCAGAGCGGTGCAGGATGTCAACTTCGACATCTATCCCGGCGAAACCCTGGGCCTGGTCGGCGAATCCGGCTGCGGCAAGACCACGGTCGGCCGCCTGATCCTGCGGCTGGAAGAGCCGACCGGCGGCGAGATCACGTTCGAGGGCCGCGATCTGAGAGCCGCCTCGGCATCCGACATGAAGGCGGTACGGCGCAAGATCCAGGTCATCTTCCAGGATCCCTATTCGTCGCTCAATCCGCGCATGACGGTCGGTCAGATCATCGGCGAGCCGCTGCATGTCTACAAGCTCGTGCCGGACCGCAAGGCGCAGGACGGCCGCGTCGCACAACTGCTCGAACAGGTGGGCTTGCGTCCGGAAATGGCCGCGCGCTATCCGCACCAGCTTTCCGGCGGACAGCGCCAGCGGGTCGGCATCGCGCGGGCGCTGGCGATGGAGCCGTCCTTCATCGTCTGCGACGAGGCGGTGTCGGCGCTCGACGTGTCGATCCAGGGGCAGATCATCAATCTCCTGGAAGACCTGCAGCGCCGGCTCGGCCTCGCCTATCTGTTCATCGCACACGATCTTGCCGTGGTGCGGCATATCTCGATGCGCGTGGTGGTGATGTATTTCGGCAAGGTGATGGAAGTCGCCGACCGCGATACAATCTACAACGAGCCGCTGCATCCCTACACCAAGGTTCTGCTCGACGCCGCGCCGGTCCCCGACCCGACCATCGAGAAGGGGAGAGAGCCGCGCTTGATCAAGGGCGAACTGCCCTCCCATCTCTCGCCGCCATCAGGCTGCGTGTTCAATACCCGCTGCCCGATGGCAAGCGACGAATGCCGGCAGCTGGTGCCGCCGCTGGAGGAGAAGCGCCCGGGTCACTTTGCCGCTTGCATCAAGGTGTGAGAACGCCTGACACTCTAAGAAGAAACCAAAGCGTCAGAACAAAAGACCATACAAGGGAGAGAAACACCATGAAGATATCACGCCGCACCGCCCTGAAAGGCTCCGCAGGAGCGCTCGCGCTCGGACTTGGCGGAGGACTTGGCGGACTGAATTTCGATTTCACGCGCGCCTATGCCCAGGCCGAGAAAGCCAAGCGTGGCGGCAATCTGAATTTCGCGATCAGCGCCGAGGCGCCGCATTACGACCCGCATGCCAGCGATACCTACGCAACGCTGCATCTTGTGGCGCCATTCTATTCGACACTGCTGCGCTACAATCTTGCGAAATTCCCCGAGGTCGAGGGCGACCTTGCCGCCTCCTGGGAGGTTGCGCCGGATCAAATGACCTATACGTTCAAGCTGAAGCCAAACGTCAAATTCCATGACGGCACCGCCTTCAGTTCGGCCGACGTGAAAGCGACCTACGACCGCCTGCGCAATCCGCCGCAGGGCGTCGTCTCTAACAGGCGCGCGACCTTCGCCGATATCGACACCATCGAAACCCCGGACGCCAATACTGTGATCTTCAAGATGAAGGCGCCGAACTCCTCGATGATCGACCATTTCGCAAGCCCGTGGAACGTCATCTATTCGGCCAAGGATCTCGCGGAAAATCCGGCGCTGCCGCGCACCAAGATCAACGGCACCGGGCCGTTCACCTTCGTCGAACACGTCAAGGGCAGCCACGTTTCCGGCAAGCGCAACGAAAATTACTTCAAGCCCGACCTGCCCTATCTCGATACGTTCCGCGGCATCTTTACCCTTCAGGCTGCGGCCATGCTGAACGCCCTGCAGGGCGGGCAGGTGCTCGGTGAATTCCGCGGCGTCTCGCCGGCGGAGCGCGACCGCCTGGTCGCTGCAATGGGCGACAAGCTTCGGGTCGAGGAGTCGAGCTGGACGCTCAATCTGCTGGTCTGCTTCAACGTCGAGAAGCCGCCATTCGACGATGTGCGCGTCCGCCGCGCCCTGCTGATGGCGATCGACCGCTGGGGCGGCAGCCAGGGTTTGTCGCGCATTTCCACGCTGCGCTCGGTAGGCGGCGTGGTCCGGCCGGGCGCGCCGCTGGCGACGCCGGAGGCCGAATTGGTCAAGCTTCCCGGTTTCTCGAAGGACATCAAGAAGTCCCGCGAGGAAGCACGCAAGCTGCTCAAGGAAGCGGGCCACGAGAACCTGAAATTCGTTCTCTGGAATCGCAACCTGGCGATGCCCTATACGCCTGCCGGAATCTTCCTGGTCGATCAGTGGCGTCAGATCGGCGTCACCGTCGAGCACAAGCAGTCCGACACCGCGCCCTACATCGCCGCCTTGAACAGCGGCAATTATGAGGTGGCGATCGACTTCTCGAACCTGTTCAACGACGACCCAACGCTGTCGATGACCAAGTTCCTGTCGCGCGACAAGAACCCGCTCAACATGTCGCGCGCCAACGATCCCGAGATCGACAAGCTCTACGAACTGCAACTGCGCGAACGCGACATCGAGAAGCGCAAGGCTCATATCCGCGCACTGGAGAAACGGCTGTTCGAACAGGCCTATCAGCAGCCGCTGTTCTGGTGGCACCGGATCGTGCTGACACACAAGACACTGATGGGATGGCAGATGTCGCCGAGCCACAATCTCGGCGCCCAGCTCGAGGGCGTCTGGCTGAATACCTGAAGCCCGCTCGTCCCCTCTCCCACGCCGGGGGGAGAGGGGACGCTTCTACCGGAAAACTGACCGATGCTCCGCTACACCGTAAACCGCGTGCTCATGATGATCCCGACGCTGCTCGGCGTGGCGGTGCTGGTCTTCTTCATGCTGCGCGTCGTCCCTGGCGACATCGTCGAAGTGAAGCTGCGTGGCGACGGCGGCAACGTCACCCAGGAAGTGGTGGAGGCCGAACGCAAGCGACTCGGCCTCGACCGCCCATTGCTCACCCAGTTCGGCGAGTGGATGGTCAATATGGTCAGGGGCGACTTCGGCATCTCGATGTGGACCGAGCGGCCGGTGATGGAGGAGATTTCGCTCCGGCTGGAATTGTCGCTTCAGGTCGCGCTGATGGCGACGATCATCGCGGTGCTGCTGGCGATACCGATGGGCACGCTGGCG
Organism: Pseudorhodoplanes sp.; assembly: GCF_046289595.1. GTDB lineage: Bacteria > Pseudomonadota > Alphaproteobacteria > Rhizobiales > Xanthobacteraceae > Pseudorhodoplanes. Next base: position 29,609 of record NZ_JBKBVB010000040.1, on the reverse strand, counting down.
GCGCTGTTTCGCGACACCTGGATCGATTATCTCGTGCGCATCCTGACCATCGGCGGATTGTCGATTCCGTCCTTCTGGTTCGGCATGCTGATCATGCTGAGCCTGCTGGCCTTCTTCAACTGGCTGCCGCCGATCACCTTCACCCCGTTCTATGTCGACCCTTGGGCCAATTTCACGCAGCTGATCTGGCCCGCCATGGCGGTCGGCTACCGCTATTGCGCGGTGGTGGCGCGCATGATCCGGTCGTCGCTGCTCGAAGTCCTCAACGAGGACTATATCCGTACTGCCCGGGCCAAGGGGGTCTATGAGCGCCTCGTGATCTCGCGTCACGCCCTGCGCAACGCGCTGCTCCCGGCCATCACCGTGATCGGGCTGGAATTCACCTTTCTGATCGGCGGCCTTGTCGTCACCGAGCAGGTGTTCAACCTCAACGGCATCGGGCAGCTCTTCGTACAGAGCGTCGCGCGCAACGACTTCATGCTGATTCAGGGCATGGTGATGCTGATCGCGGCCTTTTACGTGTTCGTCAATCTGATCATCGACCTGCTCTACGCCGTGTTCGATCCCAGGATCCGTTACGACTCATGACGATCGCAGCCGAAGCCCCACGCGAAGCCCTGCGCCGCGGCCCCAATCCCGCCATCGAGTTCTGCAAGCAGCAGCCGCTCGGAGCAATCAGCTTCGTCATCATCGTGGCGATGATGTTTGCGGGCATATTCTCGCCATGGGTCGCGCCCTACGATCCGCTCGAGATCGACTTTGCCTCGATCCTCGCCGCACCGTCCTGGGAGCATTGGTGCGGCACCGACGCCTATGGCCGCGACATCTGCTCGCGCCTGATCTACGGGTCGCGCACCGCGCTCGTGATCGGCTTCACCTCCTCGTTCCTCGGTTCGACCATCGGCGCGATCCTCGGCGTCGCGTCCGCCTATTTCGGCGGGCGCATCGACAACTGGATTCAGCGGGTGATGGACGTCCTCCTCGCTTTCCCGCTGATCGTGCTGGCGCTCGTGGTCGTGGCCGCGCTCCGCAAATTCGTGATCGGCGGCGTCGACGTGAACCTGATCATCGCTATCGCGATCCCGATCATCCCGCGCGTCGCCCGCGTGGTGCGCGCGGCCGCTCTCGGCGTGCGCGTCATGCCTTATGTCGACGCCGCGCGCGCGGCCGGCTATTCCAACTCGCGGATCATCTTCCGGCACATGGCCCCCAACGTGGTCGCGCCCTATCTGATCATGCTGACCGCCTTCATTGCGCAGGCGATCCTCGCCGAGGCGTCGCTGTCGTTCCTCGGACTGGGCGTTGCAGAACCCACCGCAGCCTGGGGGCTGATGCTGTCGGGCAACGCCGCCGACTTCTACCGCGAGGCGCCATGGATGATCCTGTTCCCGGGCGCCGCCATTTCACTCGCGGTCTTCGCGTTCAACCTGTTCGGCGACTCGTTACGGGACTTTCTCGATCCGCGCTTCAAGGTATAGGCGCCACCGCGATCGGCTCCGGACCGGCCTTGCTTAATGCCGGAAAAGCAATTGCCGGGTGAACTCGTCGAGATGCTTCACCGCCTGCAACGCAGTCTGCAACCGCTCGCGGTCGCGCGCCGATAGCCGCTTCACCGCAACCGTATTGGCCGGCGCGCGGCCCTGATGAATGTCGTCGAGCTGCTGCGACAGGATGAATTCCAGAAAAGTAGCATGCGCCTCGATCAGCGCGTCGATATCGGCATCGCCGCCGAGGTTCAGCGCGCGCACGCCGAGAAGACGCGAAGGGGTTGCACGCTCCACCACATGGTGGCGGATCGCCAGCACCCGCGCCGTCGAGACGATGCCGAACAGACCCGCGCGTTTCAGATCGACGCGGCCGTGGCTGGTGCGAAAGCCGCCGAACAAGCCGAGCACATTGTCGACCGAACCGGAGGCGTCGGCCAGAAGCTTTGCGAATTCGACCCTCCCGTTTGCCGCCTCGAAGCCGTAACGCCACAGCGCATCGGCAAGCGACAGCGCGCCGTGAACCCCGCGCATGTCAAAGAAAATATCGACCGCGAGCAGATCCTGCGGCCGCGAGCGGCCGATCCACTCGGAGATCCGCTGGTGCCAGGTCGCCACCGAGCCGCGCCATTGCGCATTGCTCGCCATTACCCCGCCTTTGCAATACGGCACGCCGACGTCGTTCAGAATGTCGGCAACGTGCTGGCCGAGCGTCGCGAACCATTGGTCCTCCGGACCGCCCGCCTCGCCGCGCTCGAACACCAGCGCATTGTCCTGATCCATGGCGAGGAGGCTCTCGCCGCGCCCGCCCGAACCGAGCACCGTCATCGCATAAGCGCAGGGCGGTGCGCCCAGCCCCGCATCCTGCATGCGTGCTTCGGCGATCACCGCGGCCTGCCGGGTCAACGCGCCAAGCTCGCGCGATATGATCGCGGCGATTTCGCGCGCCGGCACGCTTTCCGCCATCAGCGAGGCCGCGACATGCGGCAGCTTGGCCCAGGCCCGGCCGAGTGCCCCGGCATCCATGGCCTGGTCGATCTCGTCGCCGAGCGAAACCGCCTCGCCCGCGCGCAGCCGCAACAGATCGCGCGCCGACAGCGCGCCGACCAGGTTGCCGGCTTCATCGGTGACACCGAGATGACGAATCTTCAGCCGGCTCATCCGGCCGATCGCGCGGTAGACGAATGCTTCGGCCGGAATCACCGCCAGCGGCTTGCTGGCGAATTGTGCGAGCACGCGGTTGAGCGCCCCCTCGCCCTCGGCCGCGATCGCACGCAGGATGTCGCGCTCTGTGATGATCGCCGCCTCCGATGCCGCCACGCTAACTGAAGCGTATTCGGAGGGGACGACAAACAATGAGGAGATCTTTTCGCCGATCATCTTCGTCAAGGCGTCGCCCAGCGTCGCGCTCTCCGAAATCACACGCGGCGGCTTGCTCATCACCTCGCATACGCGGTGCCGGTAAGGGTAACTGTCAATACGCGCAAACGAGCGCTCCGCCGCGGCGAGATCGCTTCGCATATCCGGCGTGACCCAGCCGGCGCGATGCTGCTTGTCCATGACATCGGTCAGCGCCCGGCACGCCTGCCAGGCCTCGGCGAAGGTGCGGATGCCGCCTTCGCGCAATTTCGGGATCAGCGCCTCAAAAATGCGCGCCGTGGTCAGCGCGTCACCCAGTGCGGAATGCCGGCCTTCGACTGCAACGCCGAGCCATTGCGCAAGCTGCTCAAGCGAATAGCCGCCAAGCCGCGGTTCGACCACCTGGGCCAGATGTTGCGTGTCCAGCGCACGCGGCCGCTTCCAGTGCAAGCCTGCGCGCTCGCATTCGCGCTGCAGCACGGCAAGATCGAACCCCACCGTATGCCCGATCACCACGGACGAGCCGAGAAAGGCGGAAATGTCCGGCCAGACTTGCGCAAAGTCAGGAGCACTGGCGACCGCGTCTGCGTCGATGCCGTGAATGGCGGTGGATGCCGGCGGGATCGGTTCCTGCGGATTGATCAGGCGGCGCACGGACTGAGCGGATTCGATACGTCCGGCGACAATCCTGATCGCCGCGACTTCGATGACACGCGCCTTGCGCGGATCGAGGCCCGTGGTCTCGGTATCGATGACCACAGCATCAAGCGCTATAAGGGGTGTGGCATTGGTGACTGACGCCATGTGTCGCTCCCCCACCCCCGCGGAAATATTCAGGCTTCGCCGCGCAGCGCCCTCATTACCTCTTCCACATCCATCCGTTCTTCCAGCTCATCCTTGATCTTGATCAGGTGGAGCTGCATGAAGCCGCGCGCGGTCGGCGCGTCGGGGGTGAGAAACGGCTTGTCGTAGGGCATCATTTCGAAATACCGGTCGGCAAACGGCACGGGAATATCGTTGGCGCGCTTGGGCGGATGCAGCGACAGCCGGTCCATATGCAGCGCGAGATCATCGCGGGCCGCCTGCCATTCCTCGTCCGTCAGCCCTTCAGGGCGCGGATAGCGATCGAATACCGTCAGGACGAGGGCGATCAACGGATCCAGCGCGATGCGGCGGTCGCCCCCGGTATGCGGTGCGAGCAGGCCCTCCACCAACTCTCCCATCATGGCAAGGCCGAGCGGATAGGCCCTCCAGCGCGACCGATTCAGCGCGGACTGGAAGCCTTCATCGGCAAGCATGACTTTGGAATATGGACCCGATCGCGCACGCGCATAGTCGTAGATGCCCTTCTGCACCAGAAAGGCGGCCTGATCGTCGATGAAATTGGCCAGCTGCTCCGGCGTCTCAATGGCCGGTTTGCGGCGGCGCAGAAAATCGAACAAGCCCATCCCACTCACACTCCGATCCGCGATCGCTCGATTTCGCTGCAACGCAAATCTCGGTCTCGCATTTGCGAAGGCTTTTGCCCACCCACGTCATTCGACCAAAGACTAGCAAGCCAAACGGGTAAAAGCCCGATTTTGGCCGAAAGTCTTATAAGACCGACCCGCTTCCCAATGTTAATTTTTCGTATCGATCCGATAACGCGGCGACAAGATCGCATGTCGGACAGCGGCAATTCGGGGAGGTGCCGCAGACAAGCCGGAGAACCGGCTCCTCCCTTTTTGGTTGGCGTCACCGGACGCACGCGTTTCCGGTGACAAAGAGGGAGGGCATCCGACCCATGTCATCACAGCAGACTCCGACGTCTTCGACGTCTGCCAATGACGAAGCGCACTGGAAGAAGACAACCAACCTGATGTGGATCCATCTCGGGATCTGGTTCTTCTTTGGCTATGTCATTCACCTATTCGCGCCTGCGCTGAACAAGATCGTCATCGCCGGATTCCCGCTCGGCTTCTACATGGCCGCGCAAGGCTCGCTGATCGCATTCGTGGTCCAGCTGTTCATGTTCGCAAGACAGCAGGACAACATCGATCGTGAATTCGGCGTTGCCGAGGACGACTGAGGAGATCGGCAATGAGCACTCAGACCTCAAAGGCCGATGATTTCATCAGAAATCTCGGCAAGATTTACGGCTTCTATGCCGGCGGCTTCCTTGTTTTCGTTCTGTTCCTGGCGCTGCTCGAAGTGGTCGGCGTCCCGAACAAGATTCTCGGCTACCTGTTCGTCTTCTTCACCATCGCGGTCTACGCCATCATCGGCGTGCTGTCGCGCACGGCGCAGGTTTCCGAATATTACGTCGCCGGCCGGCGCGTTCCGGCCTTCTATAACGGCATGGCGACCGGCGCGGACTGGATGTCGGCGGCGTCCTTCGTCGGCATGGCCGGCACGCTGTTCCTGCTCGGTTATGACGGGCTGGCCTGGGTGCTGGGCTGGACCGGCGGCTACGTGCTGGTGTCGGTGCTGGTCGGGCCGTATCTGCGCAAATTCGGCGCCTACACGGTTCCTGACTTCATGTCGTTCCGCTTCGGCGGCAACTTCGCCCGCTTCCTGGCGGTGATTGTGCTGTTCTGCTGCTCCTTCACCTATGTGACGGCGCAGATTTTCGGAACCGGCATCATCGCCTCGCGCTTCCTCGGCATGTCGTTCGAAATCGCGGTGTTTGTGGGCCTCGTCGGCATCCTGCTCTGCTCGATGCTCGGCGGCATGCGGGCGGTGACCTGGACGCAGATCGCCCAGTACATCGTGCTGATCGTGGCCTATCTGACCCCGATCGTGATTCTGTCGACGATGAAGTTCGGCATCCCGGTTCCGCAGCTGACCTATGGTCAGGCGCTCGCGGACATCGCGGCACGCGAAGGCCAGATGCTGCAGCAGGGTCTGGCGACGGCGGCGAACCTCAAGGTCCATACCGCTCCATGGTCGACCTACACGCCGCTCAACTTCTTCGCCATCATCCTCTGCATGATGGTTGGTACGGCGTCGCTGCCGCACATCCTGATGCGCTACTTCACCACCCCGTCGGTGCGTGAAGCCCGTCAGTCGGTGGCCTGGTCGCTGTTCTTCATCTTCCTCCTGTACTTCTCGGCGCCGGCCTATGCGGCGTTCTCGAAGCTGGAGGTCTACACCAACATCATCGGCCGCAACGTCGCTGACATTCGGCCCTGGATGTTTACCTGGGGCGAACTCGGCCTGATCCAGCTCTGCGGCAAGAATGCCGCCAGCCTGCAGGCCGTGATCGACGCCTGTAAAGCCGCTGGGACCGAAGTCGTGCGTCTGCAGGACTTCACGATCAATACCGACGTGATCGTGCTGTCGACCCCGGAAATCGCGGGTCTTCCGTACGTGATCTCGGGCCTGGTCGCAGCCGGCGGTCTCGCCGCCGCGCTCTCGACCGCGGACGGTCTGCTGCTCGCCATCGCCAATGCGCTGTCGCACGACATCTACTACAAGATGATCGATCCGAACGCGCCGACGGTGCGCCGGCTGATGATCGCCCGTATCCTGCTGCTGATCGTGGCGGTCGCGGCCGCGGCGACTGCCTCGACCAGACCGGGCGACATCCTGGCGATGGTCGGATGGGCGTTCTCGCTGGCCATGGCCGGTAACTTCCCGGCGCTGGTGATGGGCATCTGGTGGAAGCGGGCAACAACCGCAGGTGCCATTGTCGGCATCATCGGCGGCTTCGGCATCGCGCTGTTCTACCTCGTCGTCACCCGCTACTTCCCGGGCTACGGCGTGGCGTATTTCGGAATGTCGTCGCTGACCAATCCGGCCGGCGCTCCGCTGATCGCGGACATGGCCAAGGCGATGGCGGCTCCGAACGCGATGGATACTTGGGTTGCCCTGTCCCACCCGCTGGCCAGCAAGGTCGGCTGGTTCGGCATCACGAATATCGCCGCGGGTCTGATCGGCATGCCGGTCGGCTTCGCGCTGATCTACATCGTGAGCCTGATGACCAGGGAGCCGTCGAAGGAAATGCAGGCCTTCGTCGACGAAATCCGCAAGCCCCGCGGTCGCACCGTGCTGCAGGAAAAGGACTAAGCCTCTTCAAGACGGCGTCAAACACAGCGGGGCCCGGTCGTCCGGGCCCCGTTTCTTTTCAGCCGGCCATGTCGGCTATGATCGGGTGCCGCGCGAAGCCGATGCAAATCGTGCAGCACTGGGCTAAAGGATTCAGCTCCCGTCCGGGAGCGCACCTTGCAGGCGCGCACCTCGCAAGCGCGCCACCCTGGGGGAAGACGGAAAGGCGGAGCCCGTTCGCGTGCAGCAATCGTTCTGGAGCCTCTGGTACTTCAATCTGCCGAACTTCGTTCTGGCGGTGGTGATGTACACCATGCTTGGCCGCGCCGTGCTCGGCCTGTTCGTCGACCACGATTCCAATAACTATATCTGGCGCGGCTTCTGCGCGATCACGGATCCATTCCTCAAGGCGTTCGCCGCGGTCACGCCGAAGGCGACGGCCCCGGTCGTGCTGTGGCTGTTCGGTTTCGTCTGGCTGTTCTGGCTGCGGGTCTTGCTGTTCGTGGTTTTCTACGCAACCGGTGCATTGCGGGTGGGCGGGGCATGAACGAACGCAGCTTCTATTTCATCGGCATCGCATTCTTCGGCATGATCAACGGAATCTTCAATCCGTTCTTCGTGATCGTGTTCCAGATCTCGATCTTCCTGATGGCCGAGCCGCTATTCGGTTCGACGGCGGCGATTGCGTATTTTTCATCCCTGATGCTGTCGACCGCGACCGTCATCATCGGGGGAATCCCTGCAGCCCTGTATGAGCGCTATATCGGCGCCAAGGACGATTCGACCGTGGTGTCGCTCTGGATCTGGCTGGCCTGCACCGCGATCCTGACGATTCCGGCGATCGGAAATTTCATCAGCATCGGTCTGTAACCGGCCTCCGGCTCGCAAATTTTGCGGCGCGGCCAAGGGTCCCGTCCGCGGCCAAGAATCCCGCACGCGGCCGACCTTTTCCTGCCGCTTTCAGGAACCAGCCTGACGTTGCCGACGTTTCGGCCGGTTGGTCCGAGACATGGCACGGCGCTTGCTCGGTTTCAGAAGATGTGTGGGAGGACATTCGAGGAGCAGGCGCCCGTTCTCTGAGGGAGACCCGCATGGAAACATTCGCTCGCTTTGCGTATTTCACCATCGCCCGCGATGCCGGCGTTGCGGCCTTCGCCGGCGGCATCCTGATGATCGCCTACAGCTTCAATCCGCCGCTGGCTCTCGTTCTCGGCGCCTCCGTTGCCATGTTCTTCACGACGGTGATGCTGGTGCGCGCCCTGTTTCTGACGGAGGACCGGGTGGCCGCAACCGAGCCTTGGCAGGTCATGGAGCCCGAGCAGCGCCCGGAAGGTCACGACGGCCGCGCCGTTGCCTGCGAGCAGCTCGAGACCCTTTTGCTCTCCGCCGCCAAGAACGCGGCAGGAATTGCCGCATTGCTGTTCGGCCTTGGCCTGCTGGCGGCCTGGGCGTGATACGGCAAGACGGTCCCGCAGGGCAGACCTGACACACCGCTTCGTGAGCGGAAGGCGTGCCGCGGCTTTGCTAGCTTAGCTCCCGACAACAGGACGAGACGATTATGGAGCATATGCGCCGCATCGCGTACGAAACCGTCCTGCGCGCCTGCGGCTTCGCCTCGCTCGGCATTTTCTGCATCATGATCGGTATGTCATTCAATCCGCGGCTTGCCTTCCAGACCGGCGGCTTCCTCACCACCGTTATGGCCTTCGTCCTGGTGCTGAAGGCGCGTGAAGCGCTGACCAAGGATTACCGCAAGACCGAGATGTGGCTCTATATCGACAAGGATTTCCGGCCACCGGAGGCCTATGCGCAATGGGCAAGCGCCACCGTGCTGCGCGACACCTACCTCACCTTCGCGATGTGGACGGCGCTGATCTCCATCGCGATGTGGGCATTGGCGCTGCTATTTTCGATGCTGGGCGTGTCGTCTTCATTGGCGCAGGAGACCCCGCGTCCGCCACAACGGCCGGCCGTGACGCATCAGCAGCCAGCCAGACCTGACGCGATGGATACCGTCACGCTCGCGCCGGACCAGCGGCGCCCGCCGCAATCGATCCGCTACCAGGTTTTTCCGGATCGCTGAGGGTCCGAAGCCCCCCGGGATTGGGCTTGCCTGCGCTCGCCCGGACGCCCCGTGTGCCGGGCGCGGACGGGGAAATATTCCGCGGCCGTGCGATCGATGCTTGGTCTGCGACAAACGTCCCAGTGAGAAGCACGGTGTCCGCTTTGCGGCCAGAGGCACGGATCCGCTGCCGCCCCCACCCCCGCATGGTTCCGCGCGCACTCAGGCGGCCACGCTGTTTTTGCAACTCATTCGCAACTGGCTTGACGCAGACAAAGGCCAGTTTTATGTTGCAAATAATTCGCAATTGCAGTGTTGGCGGGTGGAAGTCCATGGAAATTGCGTTGGTCCGTTTGCTTGCCGGCGTGCGGCTCCGGGCGCTCTGCGTGCGGCTTGCCGTTGCGCTGCTGGCAATTGCGCTCACGGCCGGTGCAGCGCCTGCATTCGCGCAGCCGCAGAACAAGCCGTTTCGCGTGGTCACCACCTTCACCGTGATCCAGGACATCGCGCAGAATGTCGCGGGCGACAAAGCCATCGTCGAATCGATCACCAAGCCCGGCGCAGAGATTCACGACTACCAGCCGACCCCGCTCGACATCGTCAAGGCGCAGGCCGCCGACCTCGTGCTGTGGAACGGCTTCAATCTCGAACGCTGGTTCGAACGCTTCTTCGACAACGTGAAGAATGTCCCGCTCGCAGTCGTCACCGAGGGGATTCAGCCGGTCGGGATCACCGAGGGGCCCTATTCCGGCAAGCCCAATCCGCATGCCTGGATGTCGCCGTCGAACGCGCTGATCTACGTGGAAAATATCCGCAAGGCGCTGGTCAAGTTCGATCCCAAGAACGCCGACGCCTACAACAGGAATGCCGCGGACTATTCTGCAAAGATCAGGGCGCTGGATGAGCCCCTGCGCAAGCGCCTCTCGACCATTCCGGAAAACCAGCGCTGGCTGGTGACGAGCGAAGGCGCCTTCAGCTATCTCGCCCGGGACTACGGCCTGAAGGAAGCCTATCTCTGGCCGATCAACGCCGACGAACAGGGCACGCCCAAGCAGGTGCGCCGCGTGATCGACCTGGTGCGCAAGCACAGGATTCCGGTGGTGTTCAGCGAGAGCACGATTTCAGACCGCGCCGCCAAACAGGTCGCACGCGAGACCGGAGCGAAATACGGCGGGGTTCTTTATGTCGATTCACTGAGCGCGGAAAACGGCCCGGTGCCCTCCTATCTCGACCTTCTGAAAGTGACGGTCGAAACCATCGCTAAAGGGTTCGGGAAATAATGGCTTCCCGACAATCCAAGGATTGAGCTCCATGACCGCCCCCGCCCAGCGTCTGATCCGGGCTGCCGACGCCTCGCTGGGCGCCAGCATTTCGTTACGAAATCTGAGCGTGACCTATCCGAACGGCTATACCGCCGTGCGCCATGCAAGCTTCGATCTCGACCCCGGCACCATCTGCGCGCTGGTCGGCGTCAACGGCAGCGGCAAGTCGACGATCTTCAAGGCGATCATGGGCTTCGTGCGTCCGTCCGCCGGCGAGGTGCGGCTCTGCGGCCTCACCGTCGACGAGGCGATCCGCCGCAACATCGTAGCCTATGTCCCGCAGAGCGAGGACGTCGACTGGAATTTCCCGGTGCTGGTGGAGACCGTGGTGATGATGGGGCGCTACGGCCACATGAATTTCCTTCGCATGCCCTCGCGCGCCGACCGCTACAAGGTGGACGAGGCGCTGGAGCGCGTCGGCATGAGCGCATTCCGGCACCGGCAGATCGGCGAACTCTCCGGCGGCCAGAAGAAGCGCGTCTTCCTCGCCCGCGCGCTGGCGCAGGAGGGCCGGATCATCCTGCTCGACGAGCCGTTCACCGGCGTCGATGTGAAGACCGAGACTGCGATCGTCGGCCTGTTGCGCGACCTGCGCGATTCCGGTCACCTGATCCTTGTCTCGACCCACAATCTCGGCAGCGTCCCGGATTTCTGCGACCGCGTGGTCTTGATCAACCGCACGGTGCTCGCAGCAGGACCGACCGCGGAGGTGTTCACCCAGAAAAATCTGGAACGCGCTTTCGGCGGCGTGCTGCGCAACTTCCGGCTCGGCGGCCGCGACCTGCATGACGACGACGACGCGCGCAGTGTCACGGTGCTGACCGACGACGAGCGCCCGCTGGTTTTTTATGGCGGCAAGACCGAAAGCGCGAAGGACGAGACCGCCAAATGAGCGCCCTCGCCGCCGAATTGCTGGTGCCGTTCAGCTACAATTACATGCTGAAGGCAATGTGGGTCTCGGCGCTGGTCGGCGGTGTCTGCGCCTTTCTGTCGGCTTATCTGATGCTGAAGGGCTGGTCACTGATGGGCGATGCGCTGGCCCATTCGATCGTGCCGGGCGTCGCCGGCGCCTACATCATTGGCGCGCCGTTTGCGGCCGGCGCCTTCTTTGCCGGCATCATCGCCGCGCTCGCCATGCAATTCGTCCGGCAGAAGTCGCGGCTGCGCGAGGATGCCGTGATCGGCCTTGTCTTCACGGCGCTGTTCGCGCTCGGCCTTCTGATGGCCTCGATCTGGCCGACCTCGGTGTCGATCCAGACCATCGTACTTGGCAACATTCTCGCGATTTCCGACGAGGACGTGGTCCAGGTCGCGATCATCGCCGCGGTCTCGCTGATCGTACTTGCCTTCTTGTGGAAGGATCTGATGGTCACATTCTTCGACGAAAGCCATGCGCGCTCGATCGGCATCCGCACCGGCCTGCTCAAGATCGTGTTCTTTGTGCTGCTGTCCACCTGCACGGTTGCCGCCCTGCAGACTGTCGGCGCCTGTCTCGTGATCGCCATGGTGGTGACGCCCGGCGCCACCGCCTATCTGCTGACCGACCGGTTCGGCCGCCTGATCCTGATCGCGGTCGCGCTTGGCGTGACGACGAGCTTTCTCGGCGCCTATATCAGCTACTTCCTCGACGGGGCGACAGGCGGCGTCATCGTCACCCTGCAGACGCTGGTCTTTCTCGCCGCTTTCGTCTTCGCACCGAAGCACGGCGTGATCGCGGCGCGGCGGCGGCGGATCGCGGGCGCGGAGCTTGCCGCATGAGCGCGCTTGTCGATTTCGTCGCGCTGCCGCTGTCCTATCCGTTCATGCAGCGCGCACTGGTGGTCTCGCTATTGGTCGCGGCAGTCTGCGCGGTTTTGTCCTGCTATCTGGTGCTGAAAGGCTGGTCGCTCATGGGCGACGCGATCTCGCATGCGGTCCTGCCGGGCATCGTGGTCGCATACATCCTGAGTATTCCGCTGGCGATCGGCGCCTTTGTTGCGGGCTTGGGCTGCGCGCTTGCCACCGGCTATCTGAAGGAAAACAGCCGGATCAAGGAAGACACCGTGATGGGTGTGGTGTTTTCCGGGATGTTCGGCTTTGGCCTCGTGATCTTCACCAAGGTCGAGACCGACCAGCATCTCCTGCATATCCTGTTCGGCAATGTGCTGGGCGTCACCGCGCGCGATCTGGCCGAGACTGCAATCGTCGCCGGCGGCACGCTGCTGGTCGTGCTGCTGAAATGGCGCGATCTCCTGCTCTATTGCTTCGATCCGAACCACGCCCGCTCGATCGGACTTCCGGTGCGCGTCCTGCATTATGGACTGCTGGTGCTGCTTGCGCTTACCATCGTCGCCTCGCTGAAGGCGGTCGGCATCATTCTGGTGATCGCCATGCTGATCGGCCCGGGCGCCACCGCCTATCTGCTGACCGATTCCTTCGCGCGCATGCTGGTGATTGCAACGGCGGTGGCGCTGGTATCGGCCTTCATCGGCACAATCGTCAGTTTCCACATCGATGGCGCGACCGGGGCCTGCATCGTGCTGACGCAGGCACTGTTCTTTGCGGCAGCCTTCCTGTTCGCCCCGAAGGGCGGGGTTCTCCGCCCGGCACAATCGGTCGCACCGGAAGCGCAACCATAATGCAAAAGCAACGCATTCACTGCGCCCTTGCCGGTACGCGTGTCAACGCATCGAAGCCGTAGGCATTCATCCGGCCAAAGGCCTTCAGGCAGGGATGCGGCACAAAGCGCGTATGGCAGTCCAGCACTGCGGGCAAGCCCGATCGCAGCGCCCGCGTCAACGCTGGCGCAAGCTCACGTTCATGAGTCACGGCCTCGCCGAAACAGCCGAACCCGCGCGCAACGGCGGCATAGTCGGTGCCGTCAAGAGCGGTTCCAAGCTCGAAATCGAGCTGCGCGCGCTGACCGGCCCGGATGATGCCCCAGGCCGCGTTGTTGTGGACAATGGTCACCACCGGTAGCCGGTGGCGACGCGCGGTGTCGAGTTCCTGGATGGTGAAGCCGAACGAGCCGTCACCCGTGATATTGATGACAGGCACCGACCGGTTCTCGATCTGCAGCGCCAGCGCATATGGCAAACCGAATCCGAGCTGGCACATGCCGGGATCATGGAAGCGGCTGCGGCTGCGTGAAACCGGGATGATGTCGTTGCTCCAGAACGTGGTGTGACCGCCGTCAAACACAACCAGCGCGTTCTCAGGCAACGCCCTCGCAATTGCAATGCTCAGTGCGGCGGGGTGCATTGCATCGTCTTGCGGCGTCTCCGCCGCTTCGAATTGCGCCTCGTAGGCACGGCGCTGGGTACGCAGCCGCGCGAGCCACGTCTCCTCGACCTCCGGACTCTCGCCCTCGTCAAGCGCCTCGATGAGACCGGACAGCGCGGCCTTTGCGTCGGCGACCATGGCGACCGCGTGCCGGGCAGGCTGACCAAGCGCCGATGGATCGATATTGATATTGATCAGCCGTTGTTGCGCTCGCCCGGCGAGCGGGCCGCGCTCGTCCCACATCCAGGATGAAAAGCGGCAACCAACGGCAAGCATCACATCGGCCTCTCTCAGCGCCGCGTGAAGTGCATCGCCGCCGATGATGCCGCCGTGACCGATGAAATGCCGGGAGTCGGTCGGAACCACACCGAGCGCCATTTGTGTGGCGATCACCGGGGCGCGCAATCGCGCCGCCAGATCGCGTATGCCTTGCTCCGCCCCGCTTGCCACGACGCCGCCACCGGCCACGATCAACGGCCGCCGCGCCCTGCGAAGCATCTCCGCAGCCTCGTGCAACAGATGTATTGCTGGCCGCGGGCCAGTGGTCGGACGGTATTGCTCAGGCCGCAGATCGAACTCGTCATCGGCAAATTCAACCGCGGCCGCCAACACGTCCTGCGGGACGTCGAGGTGGACCGGTCCCGGCCGCCCGCTCAGCGCCTCACGGAACGCATGGCGCACGAGATCCGGAAGCCGGCGCGGGTCATGCACCACCGCGTTCCATTTCGTGATCGGTTTGAACAAATGAACCGCGTCGAGGTCCATGAACATGCCGGCATGCGGATAGGCTGCGGCGCGATGCTGGTTGGTGGTGATTAACAGCGCGGCAAGATTGTTGCCAAATGCAGTGCCCGCACCCGCCGCAAGGTTCAGGCTCCCCGGCCCCATTTCGCCGAGTGCGATGGCAATCCGTCCGGTTCCGGCAAAGCTCGCCGCAGCCATCATTGCAGCGGCGCTTTCGTGGCGGGTTCCGACAAAGCGAATGCGCTGGCCGCGGGCGATGGCATGCAGCAGCGGCGCGAGTTTGCCTCCCACCACGCCATACGCAGCAGTGACGCCTTCGCCTGCGAGAAGTCGTTCAAGCGCCTCTGCGCCGGTCAATTGCATCGTTATTCCATCGCGGTGAAGCCGGTTGCTTTAACGATCGGCGCCCAGCGTTCGTAATCTGTCTTGAGCTGCGCCGCGAAGGCATCCGGGGTCATGTAGCGCGGCTGCAATGCGCTCTTGCCAAGAGTTTCCACCATTTCCGGCGCGTGCAGCCCCTCGCGCAGCTGTTCGTTCAGAGACTGCACGATGGCTTGCGGCGTCTTCGCCGGCAGGAACCAGCCGAGCCATTCCTGCAATGCAATTTCTCGAAAGCCCTGCTCGACCATGGTTGGAATTTCCGGTGCAAACGGCGAGCGCTCCGGACTGCACACGGCAAGCGACCGGAGTTTGCCGCTGCGGATATGCGGCAATACCTCCCCGAGCACGTTGAAGCTGACCGGGATGACCCCCGCCAGCATGTCCGCGAGAAGCGGGGCGCCGCCGCGATAGGGAATCGCAGAAAACTCGAAATTCGCCGCGCGCTGCAGCATCATCCCCGCAAAATGCAGCGCCGATCCGGCGGCGGGAATCCCGTAGCTGGAGAGTTTCGGATTGGCACGCGCCCAGGTGACGAAATCGGCGACGGTCTTGATCTCGGCCGGTAGCGCGGCACTGGCGGTGAACGAATAGACATAGGTCGCCGTGGTCGAAACCGGCGCGAAGTCGGTCAGCGGATCGTAGGCGAGGTTACGGTAAATATGCGGATAGAGCGTCATGATCGATGCCGGGATTTGCAGGATCGTCAGCCCGTCCGGAGCGGCACGTTTGACATATTCGACCGCGATCCGCCCGCCGGCGCCGACACGGTTGTCGGCGAGGACATTGGTGGCATAGCGGCCACGCATCTTCTCCGCCATAGGCCGGGAAACCAGATCGCCGATGCCGCCGGCGGGAAAACCCGAGATGATAAAAGCATTGCCGGCGAGTTGTGCCTGGGCGCGGCCGATGGGGGCGAAACAGGCGGCCGCGGCCGCCGCAGTCCCAGTCGCAATGAAGCAGCGCCGATCGATCATGGATCCGTCCTCCAAGCGTTTCTTTCCGCGTTTCTTTCCGCGTTTCTTTCCGCGTTTCTTTCCGCGTTTCTTGCCCCGGCTTTTTGCTGGGGCGTCTTGGGGTAGCGTCGATTGGCTTACCCGGCCGATACATAGCTAATGGCAAGCGCCGTTCTCGGACATGGACGGACACGACGCCCGATTGTACATTTCCGATCCGTTCCGGGGCCTGCCATGCCGTCACGCGCACCGCTTCTGACCGTGTCTTTTCGCGAAGTACGCCACTTCGAACCCGACGATTGCATTCATTACGAACGGATGGAGCGGCGCGGCGAGATTCACCGCTGGAACATTCCACCGCACCGGCATGAAGCGCTGTACCAATTTGCGCTACTGGAACGCGGCTCGGTCAGGGCCGTGATCGACGGTAGACTATCGCGCCTGGCGGCGCCCGCGGCCTGGATGATTGCTCCCGCCACGGTCCACGGCTTCTCGTTCACGCCGCAAAGTTCCGGGCATACCGTCACCGTCCCGGCCTTGCTAATCCAGAATCTGGCGACCGCCGCCGGAAGCAATGGCGCACCCGGCTCCTTTGAACTTCGGCACATCGACATCGGGACCGGCCTGAGTGAATTGCGAGCGCTGTTCAGAACGGTAGCCCGCGAATTTGATGCAACCAGGCGCGGCCGCACCGAGGCCTTGCGTGCTCATGCGATTCTGCTTGGACTTTGGTTCATCCGCCATGGGTGCAGTGAAGCCTCCGGACAGCGGCAGGACGCATCCGATCCGCTGGTGCAGCGGTTTAGGGCGCTGATAGACCGGAAGTTCGGCGCGCATTGGCCGGTTGCAGACTATGCGCGCACGCTCGGCGTGACCGCCGACCATCTGAGCCGGCGCTGCCGCGCCTCCACCGGGCTCAGCGCGCGCGATCTCATCTACGATCGTCTGGTGCTGGAGGCGCGGCGACATCTGACCGCAACCCCCGAACCGGTGGCCGAAATCGGCTACCGCCTCGGATTTGCCGATCCGGCGCATTTCAGCAGGCTATTCGCGAAACGGACCGGACAGACGCCCTCGGCCTTTCGCCGTTCGCTCGCACAAGGAACGGCAGACCGCCCGGCGTGATCCCCGCCCGGCAGGAGCGCAGTGTCAGCCGGCGTCCCGATCCTCGTCCCGCCCGTAAAACTTCGTGCCGATCTCGATCGGTCCACGGCCCTGGCTGCGGCGGTGCGCGTTGGTGTCACGCAGTGAATACACGCAGCCGCAATATTCCTGCTGATAGAATTCCTCGCGCTTGGAAATCTCGATCATGCGCGCCGCGCCACCGCCCTTGCGCCAGTTGAAATCCCAGTAGCTCAAGCCGTCGTAGCGCGCGGCCGCACGCTTCCCGCAATCGTTGATCTGCGCCATGTTCTTCCAGCGCGAAATGCCAAGCGAGGAGGTCATCACCGGAAAGCCATGCTCGTGGGCATAAAGCGCGGTGCGCTCGAAGCGCATGTCGAAGCACATGGTGCAGCGGATGCCGCGCTCCGGCTCCCATTCCATGCCCTTGGCGCGCGCGAACCAGTTGTCCTTGTCGTAATCGGCATCCACGAACGGCACGCCGTGCTTCTCGGCGAAGCGCACATTCTCGTCCTTGCGCAGCAGATATTCGCGCTCCGGGTGGATGTTCGGATTGTAGAAAAAGATGGTGTAGTCGATGCCGGAGGCCAGCATCGCTTCCATCACCTCGCCGGAACAGGGCGCACAGCAGGAATGCAGGAGCACCTTTTTGTGCCCGCCGGGAGGGGTCAACGGTTTGCGGTCATAGGTTTGCATGGTCGCTCTCTGGATCGCCGGCCTTTTAGCCGATGCGGCGGACTTCCGCCACCGTCTGACGCCGGAGGCCTGTCGCAGTTTCGTGAGATGCTGGGGCGCTCGCAGCGCTGGCGGTCGCCGCGGCGTCACCTTAGACTTGCACCATTGCCACCCGTCGAGGTTCGCATAATGCCTCATATTTTCAGGCTTTTTATCGCCTTTTCGCTGTTCATACTGGCTAGCGGGGCTGCCCCGTCCGCCACAGCCGCGACGCGGGTCGCGTTGGTGATCGGGAACGGCAATTACAGCGCGGTATCGCCCCTGAAAAATCCGGGCAATGACGCCCGGGCGGTGGCGCAGTCACTCAAGCAACTCGGCTTCACCGTCACCCTTGCACTCGATGCCGGCAAAAGTCAGTTTGAAAAGGCGATTCGCGATTTTGCCGGCGCACTCGAGGGCGCGGATGCTGCGGTGTTCTTCTATGCCGGCCACGGTTTGCAGGTCGACGGCCGCAATTACATGGTGCCGGTGGATGCGCGGCTCTCCGACGAGGCCGACCTGCCATTCCAGCTGGTGGCGCTCGACATCGTCCTGCAGCGGCTCGCGCATCACCGCATCACCACGATCGTGATCCTGGATGCCTGCCGCGACAATCCGCTCAGCGAGCGCTTGTCCAAGGCGCTGGGCGAACGAAGCAAGGCGGTTGGCAAGGGTCTCGCCAGCGCCTTTGCCAGCGCCGATACGTTGATCTCCTATTCGACGCAGCCCTTTCATGTCGCGCTCGACGGCGACGGCGACAACAGCATCTATTCCGGTGCGCTCAGCCGCCATCTCCACAGCCCCGGCGTCGACGTGCTGGACATGCTCAAGCGCGTGCGGCGCGAGGTCTATGAAAAGACCAATAAGGAACAATTGCCCTGGGACAATCAGGCGCTGATCCGCGACTTCTATTTCAACGGCAAGGCGGAGGGCTTCAGGCCGCAGCCCGATCCGGAACGCGACGCTGCGCCCGCGCCCAAGCGCGATCAGGCGATCGTCGTTCCGCCGGACCGCGACGCAGTCATGACCGGCAAGCCGCCGGTCCATCAATGCGACATCGTCGCGGGCAGCGCCAGCGATCCGGAGCGCGTCACTCCCGGCGTGACGATGGGCGAACTGAACGGCGCCGAGGGAGTGATAGCCTGCCGCTCGGCGCTGGCCCGCTTTCCGGGAACCCCCCGCTTTGAGTTCCAGCTCGCGCGCTCGCTGCAAAAGACAGGTGCGCATCAGGAAGCGGCGGCACTCTATCGCAGCCTGGTCGAGCGCGGCTATTTCGCGGCGCTGACCAATTACGGCTGGATGCTCAACAACGGGCTCGGCGTCGCGAAGGACCAGCGAGAGGCGGTTCGCCTCTATCTCCTCGCTGCGCATCAGGGTGACAATTTCGGCATGTTCAACACCGCCATGGCCTATGACAGCGGCGAAGGGCTGCCCTACGATCCGCGCCAGGCCGCGCGCTGGCTCTACGCAGCGATCCGTCTGGGCCACGATTATTCGATCCGGATGATGGTCGAGCGGCCCGGTGCATGGACCCATGACTTCCGCGTCGAACTGCAGCGGCTGCTGGCCCGCGCCGGCGTTTATAACGGGCCGCTCAATGGCGCACTCGGTCCGGCCATGGAAGGCGCGCTGCGCCGGGTCAAGGATCTGCCGTTCGCACCGACGCCCGGCGGCGATGTCCCAACGGAACGGTTCGATGCGACCACCATTCCCGTCAATGCGCCGAGACCGCGCTGACCTTTTGCGTTATCGCCGTGGCGCATTCACCGCCGGCACGTCAGGATCGGACCGCATGGTCGGAATGGAGGATCGTTCCTGAGGCGGCGGCGCATTCAGCGGCAGTGAACCCGGATCGAAACGCGGCCCTGCCCCATGTACCGGAATCGACTTGGGATCGAAGCGCGGCACCGGCAGATCGTCGCGCTGCGCCTGCCCGTCACGGTCCCGGCGGCGGCCGCGATCGGCTTCGGCCGGCGCACGGCTGCCGCCGCTGCCATCGGCGCACAGCGCGTAGCGGACCTGGCACTGGCCACCGCCCTTCTCGCGTTCGCAAAAGTCAAATGCATGGCGCCCCGCCGCGTCGAGCGAGTCGCCGGCGGCGGTGAAGGCCTGCGTGTAGGTGGTACGGCCGCGGCGGCCACGTTCAGTATACCGCGTCACGGCGAAGCCAAGGCAATTCGGCGCCGCCACCGACGACAGCTTGAAGTCGCTTTTGGATCGCCGTTGCAGCCGCCGGATCGCCTCAAGCTCGGACTCGCGCCGGGTGCGGCCGATCTCGGGGGCAAAATTTCCCGCGCCATCGAAAGCGATCGTCACCCATGGCGCAGGCGCGGGCGTCGTCATCAGCCGTTCGATGGTGGCGCGCGTCAGCCGTCCGTCCGGATTGAGATTGGCGAATGTCTGGAACTGAACCAGACCGCGAACCGTCTCCTGGTTCAGGTTGCCGTCCATGTCCTGAAGACGCAGGCCGAAGTCGTAGAGGCGCTGCTGCACCCGGAAAACGATGTCCGGCGTTGCGTTGAACGTATCGGCCGCTCCACCCTGCGCGCTCCGCGTCTCCGCAGGCGACACCTCGTCCGGCTTCGGCGGCTGCTGAGCCTGCGCTGCCGTGACCGCAGCAAGCATTGCGAGCTGGGCGACGGCGGCGAGAACCAGGGCAGCAAGTCTGATGGACGCCATCCCGAAGCCTCCGGATGATGGTATTTGCGTCATCCTAAGGTTTCGGATCGTCACAAACAACTGGCGCGGAGCACGCCATCAGGCGCGTCGCAACGCCATCACACCTCCCGCGCCGCTGGCAAAGGCGGGCGGCCGCGGATCATGTCCGCAGCCTTTTCCGCGATCATGATGACCGGTGCATTGGTATTGCCCCCGATCATACGCGGGATCACCGAAGCATCGACCACCCGCAAGCCCTCGACGCCGCGCACACGCAACTCGGCATCGACCACATGGTCCGCGTCCTTGCCCATGGCGCAAGTGCCGACCGGATGGAAGCAGGTCTGCGACGAGGCGCGGATATACTCCTTCAGTTGCGTGTCGCTTCGCACCTGCGGGCCCGGCCGGATCTCCGCGCCGCGCACGCGATCCCAGGCGGGCGCTTCGAGAATGCGCCGCGCAATGCGCAAGGCCCGCACCATGTCGTCGATATCCTGCGCCTCGCTATAGAAGGCGGGATCGATCAGAGGTGCAAGCTCCGGATCGGCTCCGGCGAGCTTGACCGTGCCGCTGCTCTTCGGCCGCAGCACGATCGCAATCAGCCCGTATCCGTGGCCGATGCCCATGCGGCCGTCGGGGGTGCGCTCCGCCGGCATCAGGATGAACTGGATATCCGGGCGGTCGAGCCCCGGTTTGGAACGCACGAAGCCGCCGGCCTGCAATCCGGTATTGGCAAGCAGGCCGCGCCGGAACAGCGCGTAATTCACGATTGTCCACGCCGTCCATGGCAGGGTTCGCCAGGAAATCCCGTAGGGCAGCGTCGTCGGCGTCGAATACTGCACCGGCGAGGAGATGTGGTCCTGCAGATTGCGTCCGACCTGAGGCGCGTGATGCAGCGTCTCGATGCCGAACTTGCGCAAATCCGCCCCGTCGCCGATTCCCGAGCGCATCAGGATCGCGGGCGAGGCGAAGACGCCGGCGGAGAGGATGACCTCGCGCCGTGCGGCGATGATCCGGCGCTCGCCCTTATGAACGATTTCGACGCCAACAGCGCGGCGCCCCTCGAACATCACGCGCGACGCCAGCGCATCGCAGATTATGATGAGGTTCTTGCGCTTGCCTGCATCGCGCAGGAACGCAGTCGCCGCCGATTCGCGGCGGCCATTTCGCACTGTAATCTGCCGCCTGCCGAAGCCTTCCTGGTCGCGGCCGTTGAAATCCGCGGTGCGCGGAAACTGCAGTTGATCCGCCGCGTCCAGCATCATCCCGGTGAGCGGATTGTAGCTCTCGCAATCCGACACATTCAGCGGTCCGCCGATGCCGTGATAGGGGGAGGCAGTGTGTTGCTCGTTATTCTCCGATTTCTTGAAATAAGGCAGCACCTCGGCATAGGACCAGCCGGGATTTCCCCACGCCGCCCAGTCGTCATAGTCGGAGCGGTGGCCGCGGATATAGATCGAGCCATTGATCGAACTCGATCCGCCGAGGACGCGCCCGCGCGGCAGGAAGATTTTGCGTCCACCCACATGCTGCTGCGGCGCCGACCAATAGCACCAGTTCAGCCGTTTGTGCTTGATCAGCCAGGTCACGCCGAGCGGGATGTGGATCAGTGGGTGCGTGTCCCTCGGTCCCGCCTCGATCAGGCAGACGCGGACGTTCGCGTCTTCGCTCAGCCGGGCCGCGAGCACGCAGCCTGCCGAGCCGCCGCCCACGATCACATAGTCGAAGAGCGAGCCGTCCTGCGATGCAGGGCACGATGGCTGGACGGTGGACATTCATCCTCCCACGGCATGGCTGCCGCCTGCCCGGCGTCGTTGACATTGCGCCGTTTCGTTCAGCAGAATGACATTCCAAAATTGGACTGGCAACGGTCCGGCGCTGCGCGGCATCCGGTCAGATGACGACAAAGCGGCGACAACAATATGCGGAGGACATCATGGCGCCGGTGACGCCGAGACTCGAATTCGTGTTCAGGATCAAGATGCTGCTCGGCATCCGGCAGAAATTCGGGCCGCTGCCGCAGGGGAGCACGCGGGGCTTCGTTACCGCAGCGGGCGGCACGGTGGAAGGACCGCGGCTGAACGGCCGCGTGGTCCCGAACAGTGGCGGCGACTGGGCGCTTTACCGCGACGACCATACGGTCGGCTTCGACGCGCGCTATATGCTGGAAGCCGACGACGGCACCCCGATCTACATGATCAATCGCGGCTACCGGCATGCGCCACCCGAGGTGGCGGCACGGCAGGAGGCGCTCGAGCCGGTCGAGCCGTCGGAATATTACATGCGGATTGCGCCGAGTTTCGAAACGCCGGTCGGCAAACACGACTGGCTGACGCGCACCATCATCGTCGGCTCGGCCGAGCGGCGAAGCGATCATTCGATCTTCGATTACTACGCGGTGTTGTAGGTCCGGGTCATTCCGGGGCGCGCCGACGGCGCGAACCCGGAATGACAATTGAGAGAGCTAAGCGCGGACGACAATTGAGAGGGCTATCGCGAAGCGCCAAACACTGCTCGTACATCCGCTACCCCTTCGATACCCTCCAGCCGCTCCGTCAGGCCTCGCGCCGCGGCAGCATCCAAAGGATGCCGCGCCACTGCCAGACAATTCTCGAGCTTCCGCCGCATCGCGCTCTCGTCCATCGGGTTGCGCGGATGTCCCAGCGGATCGATCACCTCACGTGAGACTTTGCCGCGGCCGGTGAGCGACAGCGCCAGCACCCCGCGCGTCGATTGGTCGAGGGTCCAGGACGTCTCGACCGCGTGATGCACCTTGTCCGCAAGGCCGTGCAGCGCCGGATCGGCAAGCCGCTCCTTTGCGAAATCCTGCAGGCCGACATCGCCCTGAGCGAGTGCGAGCGCAACCGTAAAGGGGATAGAGAATTTTGCGTCGATTGCAGTTTTCGGCCGCGCCTTCTGCGCCGCCGGCTCGCACAGAACGGCAAAGAACGGACTGACCGTCACATCGATCCGCTCAATGTCCGGTGGATCGAAGCCATGCTCCCCCCGCAGCAACAGCGCCGCCTCGACAAACGCATGGGTTCCGCGGCAGGACGGCCACGGCTTGAAACTCACCGTCGTGCCCTCGTAGCGCTCCCCGAGCGCATCCAGAATGCGCGTCGCATCGAATTGTCCGCGCGCGAAATTGGCATAGAGTCCGCCCGGTCCCTCAATCGGCCGCGCGAAGGCTTCGAGGCCGCGGCCCGCCAGCAAGGCCGCGGTCACGCCCGCCCGCGCGCTGAAACCGTCGCGCACAGCGCGCAGATGCGAGGGCGGATAGGACACAAGCGCATCGGAGAACACGGCCTGGCAGGAGGCGAGCGCCAGACTTTGCACGATCTGATGTTCGGAGAGTTTGAGCAGCCGCGCCGCCGCTGCCGCAGCCCCGTAGGCGCTCAGCATCGGGATGAAATAGAAGCCGCGCTTTTCGACGCTTTCCGTCAGTCCAAGAGCCAGCCGGCAGGACAGATCGGCGCCAATCGCGACCGCATCGAGGAAATCGCGTCCGCTCACGCCGCCGATATGCTCGGCGATGGCAAGCGCGGCCGGCACCACGGCGGCATGCGGATGCACCAGCGTCGCGTCGTGGGTGTCCTCGAAGTCGAGCGCATGCGCCATCGCACCGTTGGCGAATGCAGCCATCACCGGCGACGTGCGAAAATCGAAGCCGAAGACGCAACAGCGTCCGCTCTCGCCGCTGTCCCGCGCCAGCGCCACAAAGGCATCGCAGCCTTCGCCAAGTCCGCTCGCGGCCGTCATCACCCCGATCGCATCGATGACGGCCCGTCGGGTCACAGCGCGCGCCTGCGCGGGCACATCGGCCGTTTCGATATGACGCGCAAGGATCGCCGAGATGTCGGGCGCAGCAGTCATGGCGTTTCCTCGGGGACCGGCCGTTGCGCGGTTACCGGATTTCTTGCGCGCAAACTAGCAAGCCGATATTGTGCCATCCAGTGATATGCCATTCCGATAAACGAAATAAGGCATGATGGGAGGACGGCTCACGCAGGGACTGCGCCGGGCGGCGCAGGTCAAGCCTGACGGCATCGCCGTCATCGACGGCACGCATCGGTACACCTGGCGCGAAGAGCAGTCCCGGATTGCGCGTGCCGCAGCGGTGCTCCGGGACGCCGGTCTTTCCAAAGGCGGACGCGTCGCCCTGCTCGCGCTCAACAGTCATCGCTATTTCGAAATCTATTATGCGATCCCCTGGGCCGGCGGCGCGATCGTACCGCTGAACACCCGGCTCGCCTTGCCGGAACTGGAATATATTCTGGACGATTCAGGCGCGGAAATTCTCATCGTCGACGACAATTTCGTCGATGCGGCGCGAGCGATCCGCGAACGCGCGCCGGCGATGCACATGCTGATCCATATCGGGGATGGCCCGGCGCCCGACGGATTTGGCGATTACGAGGCGCTGGTCGCCGCCGCCGCGCCAGCGCAGGACGCGGACCGCCATGGCAGCGATCTTGCGGGCATCTTCTATACCGGCGGCAGCACCGGCAAGGCCAAGGGCGTGATGCTCAGCCACGACAATCTCGTCACCAATGCGGTGAACGGCTGCTACATGATCGGGTACGACCCCTCGAGCGTTTATCTGCATGCTGCGCCGATGTGCTATCTCACCGACGGCATGTCGACCCTGTCGGTCACCATGGCGGCGGGCACGCATGTCTTTATTCCGCGCTTTGAGGTCGACGCCTGCCTTGATGCGATGTCCGCGCATCGCGTGACCAACATCGCGCTGGTGCCGACCATGATCGCGATGATCGTGAATTCGCCCGGCATCGAAAAGCGCGACCTGTCGCATCTGCGGCAATTCATGTTCGGCTCCTCGCCGATCACCGAAGGCACGCTGAAGCGCGCGGTCGAGCTGTGGCCCAACATGCGCTTCCTGCACGGCTGGGGCATGACCGAACTCTCTCCGATCGGCAGCATGATCCCGCATCATCTGCGCGACCCGAAGATTGCGGGCGACAAGCTGAAATCCTGCGGCGTCGCGCCGCCCAATGTCGAGGTCATCATCGCCGACGAGGACGGGCGCGAAGTTCCGCGCGGCACCATCGGCGAAATTCTGGTGCGGGGCCCGATCGTGATGCAGGGCTACTGGAACAAGCCGGAGGAAACGGCCCATGCGCTGCGCGGCGGCTGGCTGCATACCGGCGACGCCGCGATCATGGATGACGAGGGATTGATCTATATCGTCGACCGGCTCAAGGACATGATCATTACCGGCGGCGAGAATGTGTATTCCACCGAAGTGGAGAATGCGATTTCCGTCATGCCCGGCGTCGCCGAAGTCTCGGTGATCGGCATTCCCGATCCGAAATGGGGCGAGGCGGTGCATGCGATCGTGGTGCCGCGCACGGGCGCTGCGCTCACGGCCGAGGCGGTGCAGGCGCATTGCCGCAATCTGATCGCCGGCTACAAATGCCCGCGCAGCGTGGAATTGCGCAGCGATCCCCTGCCGGTATCGGCCGCCGGCAAAATCCAGAAGAACGTGCTGCGCGAGCCTTACTGGCGCGGCAAGGACAAGCAGGTGAACTGACACACAGTTCAGCGAGCGGCGCGGATTGACCGGTGCCGCGATGGATAAGAATGGGAGGTCACGATGTCGGATACCCCGATCGCACCGCCGGCCCGGGTCGGCTTTTTCGGACTGGGCGCGATGGGCTGCGGCATGGCGGTCAATCTGGCGAAGGCCGGGTTCACGTTGTCGGCCTATGATCCCTCCGAAGAGGCGCGCCGGAATTTCGAGAGCCGCAGCGGCGCGAAGGCCGTCGCGACGCCGCGCGAAGCCTGCGAGAACCAGGAGGCCATTCTCACCATGCTGGGCGATGGCCAGGTGGTGCGCGCGGCGCTGTTTGGCGGCGATGCCGCGATCACGGCGGCGAAGCAGGGCACGCTGGTGATCGACTGCTCGTCGTCTTCGCCGCCCGATACGCTGAGCCTCGGCAAGGAACTGGCAGAGCGCGGTATCGGGCTGATCGACGCGCCGGTGTCGGGCGCCCAGAAGGGCGCCGACGACGGCACGCTGACGCTGATGGTCGGCGGCGATGCGGCGCTGGTGAAGCGCGCGGACAAAATCCTGCACGCGATGGGCAAGGCGATTTTCCATACCGGTCCGCTCGGTTCGGGCCACGCGATGAAGACCATCAACAATTACGTCGCGGCGCTAAACCTGATTTCGGCGCTGCAAGGTCTCTTGGTCGGGCAGAAATACGGACTCGACCCGGACCAGATGGTCGACATCATCAATGCGTCCTACGGGCGCAATGCCGCCACCGAATTCGTGCTGAAGCAGCAGGTCACGTCCGGCAGGTTCGCGGCCAATTTCAAGATGTGGCTTGCGGCGAAAGACGCCCGCGTGATGGCGGAGACCGCGCGCCATGTCGGCTATAGCGCACCGCTGCCGCGGGAGCTGACCGCCTGGCTCGCAGAGGCGGAAAGGATGCTCGGCCGCGATGTCGACTTCACCAATCTTTACAAATATCTCGACACGTTCTGGGAGAAAGAGAAAGCGGCGGGGTGATCCGCACTTTGTGTATCCGCCGTCATGGCCGGGCTTGACCCGACCGTCCACGTCTTCGCCAAATACCCGCTATAAAGCGCGGATGCCCGCGACAAGCGCGGGCATGACGCGTGGTTAGGTACCCCGAAACACCGGGCTCCGTCGCTCGCGAAACGCCGCAAGGCCCTCCTGTGCGTCGGGGCCGCGTGTGACGTCTTTCTGGTAGCGCGCTTCCAGTTCCAGCACTTCGTCGAGGCTGCGTTCGCCTGACAATATTTCCTTGGTCGCGCGAAAAGCCGCCGTGGGACCGCTGGCAATCAGCGCGGCCAGCTCCATCGTGCGCAGCGCAAGCGCATCCGCCGGCACCGCCTCGTTGATGAGTCCAAGACCGGCGGCTTCCGCGCCGCTCAGCATGCGTCCGGTGAACACAAGCTCTGCGGCACGATGCCGGCCGAGCCGGCGCTGGAAAAAGTAATGCCCGCCGGAATCCAGCACCGCGCCGATGCGCCGGAACGGACTGCCGAAGACCGCATCCTCCGCTGCGATCGTCATGTCGCAGGCGAGCGCGAGCCCGAGCCCGAAGCCGAGCGCCGGTCCGCGCACCGACGCAAGCGTCGGTGCGGGCAAGGCGTAAAGCCGCTGCAATATCGGGCCGATCCTGCCGCGCAAAATCTCGTAGGCGTCCTCGCCCCGCGGATCGATCTCGCGCACATCCCGCCCGGAACAGAAGCTCGTGCCGCCGCCGCGGATCACAAGGCAACGCGCGTTCCGCACGCGCGCGCTTGCGAGTATCTCGCCGAGCGCGTCCATCTCGACGAGCTTCAGGCTGTTTTTCGTTTGCGGGCGGTCGATTTCCAGCACCAGCACCGCGCCCTCGTCAAGCAGCCGGAACGCATCGCTCATCGCCGCGCCCTCCGTAGCGGAGCGGCCGCCACCGCTGTTTCCTCCGCGGGCTCGCGATAGCCGAACGCCTTGCTCAAGTCCTTGGCCTTGCCGATGACAAGGTCGGCGAGCTGCTTGTGCATCGTCTGCTTGTAACGGATCAGCGGCATGGTAATGCCGAGCGAGCCCATGACATTGCCGTCGGCATCGAACACCACGCGCGCAAAGCCGATCGCCTCCGGGAAAATCTCGCCGACCGCTGATGCGTAACCGCGCTCGCGAATCTGCTTCAGCGCCGCCTTCATGTCGGCGAGTTTCGGCGGCGGATTGCCGGCAGGCGAGGCCCCGGCCTCGGCGACCGCCAGCGCGACCACATCGTCCGGCAGATAGGCCAGCATGCAGCGGCCGACCGCGCCCCAGGCGACTTTCTGCTCCATCATCGGCTCGAAATGATAGCCGAGCGGATGCGGCGAGCGCGCCACCACCGTGCCGACGAAGCGCCGGGAGGCCGGCAGATACATTGCAAAATAGCAGGTCTCCTGGCAGGCATCGCGCAGCGCATTCAGGATCGGCCGCGCGATCTCCTCGATGTCGATCTGCCGCGTGATCAGCGACGAGATGCGGAACAATTCGCGGCCGGCCCGATAGCGCTGCGTGGTGGCGCGCTGCTCGATCAGCCCCTGCGTCATCAGAAGCTTGAGCAGCCGATGCACCGTGCTCGGCGGCAGTGACAGGCGTTGTGCAAATTCCTTGACCGAGATTTCGCCGCCCAGTTCGGCGACGCATTGCAGGAGCCGCACCACGCGGACCACCGTACTGGTTGCTTCTTCCGACACGCTGCTGTTCCCTCATCGTCCGGACGCCGCACAACCGATCTTCGCTTGTCACCGTCCGTTGCGGACACTATCCTACTCAGTGGAAGATCATTCCGCTAGAAGGAATGGCACCGGTGGGAGGGAATGTCCGAGCGCTCGCATGCGAGTGACGCGGCTGGCGGGGGCGCGCGCGAGGCGTGTCGGACGCCAGCACCAAGCGTTGCGATCGTGAGCGGTATCGACAGCACGGCGTCGGACGCCGTTGCAGGACCGCTGCTCAGCGTCGAGAATCTGCACGTCACTTTCGCCACGGATCTGATGACCGTGCGCGCGGTGGAGGGCTTCAGCCTTCAGGTCCATCCCGGCGAAGTCGTTGCGCTGGTCGGCGAATCCGGGTCTGGCAAATCGGTCTCCGCGCATTCGATCATGCGGCTCTTGCCGCGCACCGGCCGCACGCCGCACGGCCGTATCCTGTTCGAGGGACGCGATCTCCTCACCCTGCCCGAGGACGCGATGCGCGATGTGCGCGGGCGCGAAATCTCGATGATTTTCCAGGAGCCGATGACCTCGCTCAATCCGGTCCTGCCGATCGGTTTGCAGATCATCGAGCCGCTGCAATATCACCTGAAAATGTCCACGCCGGACGCGATGGCCCGCGCGGCGGAACTGTTGAAGCTGGTCGGGATTACCGATCCCGAGCAGCGTCTGAAACAATATCCGCATCAGTTTTCCGGCGGCATGCGCCAGCGCGTGATGATCGCGATCGGGCTTGCCTGCAATCCAAAGCTCATCATTGCCGATGAACCGACAACCGCGCTCGATGTCACCATCCAGGCGCAGATCCTCGAGCTGATGAAGTCGCTGTCGCGCGACCTCGGCATCGCGCTCATCATCATCACGCATAACCTCGGGATCGTGGCGCGCTATGCGGACCGGGTGGTGGTGATGTATTCCGGCAGCGTGGTCGAGCAGGGTGAAGCCGATCCCGTCTTCCACCGCCCGAGGCATCCCTACACGATGGGGCTGTTGCGCTCGGTGCCGCGGCTCGACCGGCCGCGCACGGGCATGCTTGCAACCATCGAAGGCCTGCCGCCATCGGCAGCGGACCCGCTGCCGGGCTGCCGCTTCGCGCCGCGCTGTCCGTTTCGCCTGCCGGCTTGCGAGGCAACGCCGCCGCCGCTTGTGGCGACGGATACCGGCAGCCTGTCCGCCTGCATCCGCGCACCCGACATTGCGGAGGGCAAGCTTGCCTGGGCGCGGGCGGATGCGGCCGCAGGATCGCCGGTGATGGCATCCGATCCATCCGCACCGG
>NZ_JBKBVB010000039.1:0-34890 GCF_046289595.1 Pseudorhodoplanes sp. | reverse complement strand
AGACCGGAACCAGCCCCTCCTGTACCGCAATCCGAAATTTTGCAGCGCGAAATCGGTCCCAGACCTTGGTGATGAAAAATGTTGCGATGCAGGTCGGCCCGACCATTGCAAGTGTCGCAACGCAAGCGCCGGCAACTCCGGCAACCTGATAACCGATCAGGGTGGCGATGATCACATTCGGTCCCGGCGTCACCTGCGCGATGGCAAACAGATCGGCGAATTGCCGGTCGGTCATCCATCCTTCGGTCTGCACCGCGATCCGGTACATTTCCGGTATGGCGGCATTGGCGCCGCCGATCGCAAACAGCGACAAGAGCGCGAAGTGACCGGCCAGGACGAGCAGCGGATCGGCCGGTTTCATCGGCGCTGCCACCAGAACGCCAGCGCCACACTGACCGGCGCAAGAATTGCGACGGTTGCAACGAGCGGCCAGCGCATGATGCCGACCGCAAGAAAGGTCGCCGTCATCATGAACATCGCCGGCGTCAGCGGCCTGCGCAGAACCGGTTCGGCCATCTTCACAATGACCGCGATCATCAGACCGATCGCCGCCGCCGCGATCCCGGTGAGGATGCGCCGAAGAATATCGGCGTCGCCATAGACGGCGTAAAGCGCGGAGAGCCCCGTCGCAATCACCGCCGGCGGTCCAAGCAGACCAAGCAAGGCGACGGCGGCGCCCGCAGCGCCATGCATGCGCGAACCGAACACCACCGACAGATTGACGACGTTGGGGCCGGGCAGAAATTGCGCGAGCGAGAAGGTCTCGTTGAACTCCTGCGCCGTCATCCATTTCTTTTCGTCGACGATCAGCCGGCGCGCCCAGGGCAGGATCAGACCGAAACCGGTGACGGAGATTTTCGCAAAACCAAGGAAGAGTTCGAGCAAGGATGGGCGCGGCAGCCCGGTCGCTTCGTCCGGCATGTCGATCATATGCAAGCATTACCCCGAATCGCGCGGCGCCTGTGCGCGGAAATCGGCGTAAGGTTCGTCGGCCCCTGCTCTTCCCTCACCGGGGCGGTGCTCTTATATTTCGTGAGCCGGCGCAAGCCGGCTATGGCGATAAACGGACTTCGCAATAAACCTTTCGGACCCGGGGGCAGTGCCCGGCGCCTCCACCACCAGCGGCCGCGATCCTTCACCGGGCGGCCGCTGCTGATGGGGGCGAAACAGGATCGACGAGGGCGTAAAGGTTGTTCTTTCGCTCGGTATGGTACCCGCCGTTATCGGGCCAAACGTATAGTTGCCAACGACAACTATGCTCCGGTTGCTCAGGCTGCGTAACGCAGTCTGTAAGACCGATCTAAAGCCCTGACGGGTTTAGCTCCGTCAGGCGGGGTTCGGAGGCACCTGGCAACAGAAGCCTCCACTTTTGTCTGCCCGGCCGGAAATACCCCTCAAACGCCCGCCCACGGGCTGACGGGCCGGTTCCGCCGGGTTACCATTGCAGACGATTCTGACGCTGGCTTCTGGTGCGATCACCGATGGCGACCGACCATATCCGCTATGACCTCCTCGCCCAGGACGCGCTGCGCGGCCTCGTGCGCAAGGTGCTGACCGACACCGCCAAGAGCGGACTGCCGGGAGAGCATCATTTCTCGATATCGTTCCGCACCGACGCGGACGGCGTGAAGATGTCGCCCAGGCTGCGCGAGCAGTTCCCGCAGGAGATGACAATCATCCTGCAATATCAGTTCTGGGATCTGAAGGTGACCGATGCGGATTTTGAGGTTGGGCTGTCGTTTGGCGGCGTACCGGAAAAGCTGACCGTCCCGTTCGCCGCCATCAAGAGCTTCTTCGATCCGTCGGTGCAGTTCGGGCTGCAATTCGAAACCATCGAGGCCGAAGCCGCGGTCGCTCCGGCACAGCCTGCCAAGCCCGTGGCGGCGGGAACGCCGGCCGCGGAGGCTACGACCGCAGCGCCCGTCGAGACCCAAGACAAGCCGACCGGCGAAGTGGTCCGGCTCGACCGCTTCCGCAAGAAATGATCGAGCAATAGCTTCGAGCAATTCCAGCCGGTCCTGCTTTGGCGCGGCGCGAAGGCTCGTTACACTATGCGCATGACCAGACAGACGCGCGACACTGCGAGCAAGGCTCGCGCCTCCCGAGGCAAGACCCGCAGCGAAACCGACAGCTTTGGTCCGATCGACGTTCCGGCCGAGCGCTATTGGGGCGCGCAGACGCAGCGCTCGCTGCAGAATTTCAGGATCGGCGGCGACCGCATGCCCGAGGCGCTGATCCGCGCCTTCGGCATCGTCAAACGCGCCGCCGCCGAAACCAACATGGAGCTGGGCGCACTCGACAAGAAGCGCGGCCAGGCCATCGTCGCCGCCGCACAGGAGGTGATCGACGGCAAGCTCGCCGGCGAGTTCCCGCTCGTGGTCTGGCAGACCGGCTCGGGCACCCAGACCAACATGAATCTGAACGAGGTCATCGCCAATCGCGCCAATGAAATGCTCGGCGCTCCGCTCGGATCGAAGGCGCCGGTGCATCCGAACGATCACGTCAACATGAGCCAGTCGTCGAACGACAGCTTCCCCACCGCGATGCATATCGCTGCGGTGATGGAAATCTCGCAGAGGCTGCTGCCGGCGCTTTCGCAGCTGCATGACGCGCTGCGCGTCAAGGAGAAGGAATTCGCCAGGATCGTGAAGATCGGCCGCACCCACACCCAGGATGCGACGCCGCTCACCCTCGGCCAGGAATTCTCCGGCTACACCGCGCAGCTCAAATTCGGCATCGCCCGGATCAGGCAATCGTCGAAAGAGCTTTACCCGCTGGCCCAAGGCGGCACCGCGGTCGGCACCGGGCTCAACGCGCACCCAAAATTTGCGGCTTCGTTCGCAAAGCGCGCGGCCGCGATCACCGGGCTGCCCTTCGTCAGCGCGCAGAACAAGTTCGAGGCTCTCGCCACCCACGACGCCTATCTGTTCGTGCATGGCGCGCTCAACGCGATGGCGGCCGGCCTGTTCAAGATCGCAAACGACATCCGCCTGCTCGGATCGGGACCGCGTTCGGGCCTTGGCGAACTGATCCTGCCGGAGAACGAACCGGGCTCCTCGATCATGCCGGGCAAGGTCAACCCGACCCAGGCCGAAGCCCTTACCATGGTGTGCTGCCAGGTTTTCGGCAATCAGACCACGATCACGGTCGGGGCGAGCCAGGGCCATTTCGAGCTGAATGTCTTCAAGCCGGTTATCGCATTCGCGATGCTGCAATCGATCGAGCTTCTTGCGGATGCATCGCGCTCGTTTGCCGACAATTGCGTTGCCGGCATTCTTGCAAACGAGCCTCGTATTCGCGAATTGATGGAGCGCTCGCTGATGCTCGTCACCGCGCTTGCCCCCAAGATCGGCTACGATAATGCCGCCAAGGTCGCCAAGCGCGCGCATCAAAACGGGACAACTCTCAAAGACGAAGCGGTAAAGGGCGGCTTCGTCACCGCAGAAGAATTCGATCGCCTGGTGCGGCCCGAACGGATGATTCGACCATTGTAAAATTTGCCATGACCGGCGCGTTGCCGGTTTCTGCACGGTCTTGCATCGCAAGATGCGGGGTTTCTGCGATCGCCTTAATCGGCTGAAAACTCCATTTCCTGTTCGTTACGAATTCCGCCTTGCCGCCGCCACGCTAATGGCGCAATCAACAGACGGTATGTGTCTGTAGTTTGGGCCCGTGGGGGTCCAAAGATAGCCGGCTCAGGGCCGGGGTCTTTGATGGGCGACGTCTTGAATCTTCGGCTGGCGCGGAAGAAGCGCGATCGACAGCGTGATGCGGATAACGCTGCGGCGCGCCGACTAGTTCATGGTCGTTCGAAGGCGGAGCGCAAACTGGAAGGGGCGCAACGTGACAAGTCTGCAAGCAATCTCGACGGCCACCGGATTGGAAGCGGAGAGGCCAATGAAGTCCCCGGTCGTTAAACGATCGATCGTTATCGCCGGGCACAAGACCAGCGTCAGTCTCGAGGACGCATTCTGGAAAGGCCTGAAGGAAATCGCCGATGCGCGTCACATGACGCTGTCGGATATCGTCGCGAGCATCGACTCGCAACGGCGGCATGGCAATCTGTCGTCCGCCATTCGCCTGTTTGTGCTCGATCACTATCGCGGACAATCGTCCGACAGGGACCATCGCCGCTAACTGCTGCACGTCGCCGTTTCGGGATGTCGGGCGCGCCAGAGCCTGGGGGACCATCCCGCAATGACCACGGCCCCCTCCGCAGGGTTCTCTTTCTGACTGCCGGCCGCTGCGTGCTGTGATCGCGGTCCGGCGCGAAACCGGCCGACACCCATTCAGAAGATGGGGCGGCCGCCTTGCGGCGGCTGTTGCGCGCGCGGCGGCGAACCGATCGGGGTCGGGAACGGATTGGCTCCGCCCGGGCGCTGCGGTTCAACCCTCGGCGGCTCGGTCCGTTGCGGCTCTGCGCGTGGCGGTTCGGGACGCTGCGGCTCAGCGCGCTGCTGCGGCAGCACACGCCGGCGTTCGCCGGGCACCGGCGCGATCTCAATCGCAGGCGGCAGCGGCTGCACCGCAGACTGGGGCGGCGTACGCGGCAGCGGCGCAGGCGGTTCGGCAGGCGTCGCAACCGGCGCGCCGTTCTTCGCATCGTCGGCAAAGGGCGCCGCAGGCGCCGGCTCGGCCTGCCGCGCTTTTTCCAGCGCCTCGATCTTCTTGGCCTGCTGCTCGACCGAACGCAGCGCCAGCCAGCCGGTCAGAGCCGACACGTCGATCACGCGCTCCGGCGCGGCAGCCGGACCGCGCAGTTGCACGGCAATTTCCGGCTTGAGCGCCATGCCGGCCTCCGGTCCCGCCATCGCAAGCCGCAGATCGATGCGGCTGGTCGTCAGATCGTAAGTGCCGGCGACCGCGAGTTCCGCGGCTTCGGCGCGCGCCGTGAAACCGTCGATGCGGGCAACCCCGGCGGCAAGCGTTACCGTGGCTTCGGCATGCGGAACGACGAGGGCGCCGGCGCCAAGTCCCTTGCTGGCGAGATCGCGCACCCGCGGCGCATCGATCGCTAGTCCCTGATCGACACTCTTCATCGCGACTTCGAACACCCTGGGATCGAACGCGGCAATCCGTGCATGGTCGAGCACCAATGTGCCAGCCCCGTTGAGCGACCCGATCAAGGCGCGCGGACTGCGTCCTGCGCTTTCGAATTGCAGGTTCAACGCGGCCTGTCCGGTCAACGGCGCGGCGCCCTCCCCGAACAGCAACTGGCTCGCATCGGCATCTGCGAGACCGATCTGACCGGACAAAGCCAGGGTCTCGGCGCCCTGCCGCAGTGTCACGTCGCCGGAAAGCCGGCCGCCGATGACTTCGCCTTCGAGATCCTCAACCGTGATGTCATGGCCGGAGAAGCGCAGCGCAGAACGCATTTTCGTGACCTGCAGCGACGGCGTCAGCATGGCCTGCGCGGCGCTCAGGCTGACGCGCCCGGACAATTTCGGCAAGGCGAGCGGGGCGAACGGCGTCTCGCTCCAGGAGGCATCGGCACTTGAACCGCCCTTTTTCGCGGCGTCCTTGTTCGCGCTCTTCGTGCCGTCCGGTCGGGCCGGCAGCCTGACGCCGGCCAACGCTGCGAAAAGCGCGCCGGCATCGATCCGGTCGGTGCGCAATTCGCCGTCGATCACGCGCGGTTCGTCGAACGTCAGACCAAGCCTGCCGCGCACGGCCGAGCCGGCAAGCGTGGCGGCGATGTCGTCAAGCCGGATGCCGTTCTCGTCGCTGCTGACCTTCGACGTGAATGCCACCGGGACATTGGTCGAAACCGCTCCGGGAAGCGCGATGTCGGCGCGGCCCACCCTGACATCGAGCGCGGCGCGGCGCAGGTCTGCCGGCAGGATACGGACGGTGCCCTTGGCCGCCGCATCGAGATTGACGGCGGCGATCGATGCATCGAGCGCAAGGTCGCCATCGAGGCGGCCTTGCGCCGTCAGCGCGAGCTTGCCCGGCTGCTTTGGCACGGACACCACGCGGTCGAGGGCCGCAAGCCTGATCAGGGCGGCGACATCGCCGGCATCGAAGACGCCGTCGATCAGGAGGTCGGCTTCGCCCGGCGCGTTCCATCGGCCGGACAGCGCAGTCTTCAACGTGACCGAGATCGCGCCCAGCGAGCCGTCAAGCGACAGGTTTGCGCGCGCTTCGTCCGGGCGGCCATTTGGCTCGACCGTCAGGGTTCCGCTGAGCTTTCCGGGCGATGCGAGTTCAGCCGCGCGCTGCAGCGGCTCGGCGACCGGCGCCGCCGCTCGCTTCGCCAGCGCGGCGAGCCCCTGCGGATCCCGCACCGACAGGTCGAACGCGACCGATCCCTGCCGCGCCTTGAGATCGACCTTGCCCTTGGCGTCGAGGGTAAGCCCGGCGAAATCGGCGATTTTCACGGTATCGATCGCCAGCGCCCCGGCCTTGTACGCGACGCGCAAGTCGGTGCTGCCGGCATCCAGATCGGCAAGACGCAGGCGCTTGACGGACAGCGAAAGCGACACGTCGTCGAAAGACTCCAGCGGCGCGAGATTCGTCGCAGCACCCGCCGCCTCGAGAACCGCATCGAGATCGAGTTCGTCGGCGCGCAGCGTCGCCGCCAGGGTGGCAAGCGCGGCGCCGTTGGCAAATTCATAGACCAGGCCGCCATCAAAGGCCTTGCGGTCGATTGCAGCCTGCATGCGCTGGATCGCAACCCTGCCATTGCCGAGCGTCACGTCGCCGCGAAAGCGGACCGGCCGCGCCGGGAGCGCGCTGTTGCCTTTGGCGCCGTCAAGCCACTCGGCGAAGGCCCGCGGATCGGCCGAGGTCACGCTCACCGGCCCTGTGAAGGACAGGCGCTCGGCCGGCTTGCCGAGACGCCCACCCGCCTGAATCTGGGTGAGGCCCGGCGCCCGCATTTCGAAGCCGGACAGGGCAATGCCGCCGCGGCCGAATTCGATGTCGCCGCGAATGTTCTGCAAGGTCGCGCCGCCCAGCGTCAGATTGTCGATGCCGAAGCCGATCTGGGTGTCGATCCGCGGCAGCGTCATGGCCTCGGCGGCGCCGATCAGCGCCGACAGCGTTGCGCGCGGAGCCGCTGCGGACCCGCCGCCGAGCAGCTTGTCGGCGTCAAGAGCGCGCGCGGTCAGGATCGCATCGAGCCGCGGCCGCGGACCGAATTTTGCTTCCGCCGTGCCGTGCAGCTTCAGCGCCCGCTCCTCCGGCCCATATTCCAGCTCGACCTGCTCGAACAGCGCCGACGCGGCATTGGCCTTGAGCCTTGCGCCGACACGCCAGGGGTCGGCCGCAGCAGCCTTGTCTCCTTTCACGGGGACACGGCGGACCAGCGCCAGCGCGCCGTCAAAGCGCGGCGCGCCATCCTCGGCCGAAAGCAGTCCCTCCAGCTCGGCCGAAAGCGGCCGGTCGGCCGGCTCGACGGTCAGCTTGATCCGCGAGCCGCCATTGTCCGGGCGTCCGGTGGCAAGCCGATAGCCATAGAGCGCGCCGTCCATCACAAACGCACCTTCGCCACGAATCGGGCCCGGCAGCGCGCGCACCTCGCCGTTGAACCAGAGCTTGGTCAGAGCCGCGCGTGCACCGCTTGCCGCATCGGCGAACCGCACCGTCGCATCCTCGACGACGAATTTGTCGATCGACAAGGCCTGGACATTCACCCCGGCAAGGGTGTTGGGCAGGACGGCCTGCCCCTCGGCGTTCAGCGAGAGCTGGATTTCCGGAGCCAGCAGCCGGAATTCAACCGCGCGCAGCTTTCCTGAGAGAAGCGGGGTCAGCGCGAATTCGATGCCAAGGGCCTTGGCCCGCAGCGCCTGGGCGTCGCCCCGCTGTCCGATCTCGACATCGGTCAGAACCAGGGTCGGTGACGGCAGCAGCTTCACGTCCATCGGCCCGCCGACCCGGACCGGCAGCCCGACCGCCTGGCTGGCCTGCTCCTCGAAGGTGGCCCGATGCGTGTCCCAGTCGATGAAATGCGGTCCGAGCAACGCCGCAAGCAGCGCCAGAATCGCGGCAATGGCCAAGGTCAGCAGCGTCGCCTGCACGGATCCACCTGAATCGTCCCCATTAAAGATGATCCCGGCCCTGCCGCACTGCAAGGCGGGGGCTGTCGCAGGCCGTATCGCTTGTGAACACCGATCAGAATACCGCCGGTTGGCGGCGATTCTATGATCCGGGCCGCGCTGCGGGGCGCCCTGTTTGCTTTATCTTTCGTCATTCCGGGACGGCGCCCAATTCCGGACCCGGAATCCCGAACTGCAAACACCGGCATTCGGCGTTCTGGATTCCGGGGCTCTCGCGCGTCGCGCTCTCCCCGGAAGGACATTGCTGGCGCGCGCTCTACAAATCCGCCGGCACCAGTTTGCCCGGATTCATGATGTCGTCGGGATCGAGCGCTTTCTTGATCGCGCGCATCGCGGCAAGCGCCGGCGCGCCATGCTCGGCGAGCAGATACTTCATCTTGCCCTGGCCCACGCCGTGCTCACCGGTACAGGTTCCGCCCATGCGCAGCGCCCGTTCGGCAAGGCGGGAGAGGAACGTCTCGGTCGCCGCCATCTCCTTGGGGTCGTTCGTGTCGACCACAAGGGCGACGTGGAAATTGCCGTCGCCGACATGGCCGACGATCGGCCCGAGCAGGCCGGTCTCGCGAAGGTCGGCCTGGGTCTCGACCACGCATTCGGCGAGCCGCGAGATCGGCACGCAAACGTCGCTCGCCAGCGGCTGAGAATTGACCCGCAGCGCCTTCGCCGCCCAATACCCGTCATGACGCGCCTGCCAGAGCCGGGTGCGGTCTTCGGCCTTCGCGGTCCATTCGAACGGTCCGCCGCCGAGATCGGCGGCAATTTCGCCGAAGCGCTGCGACTGTTCGGCGACGCCCGCTTCGGTGCCGTGGAATTCGAGCATCAAGAGCGGCGTCTCCGGCAGCGTCAGCTTCGAATAGGCGTTGCACGCCTTCACCTGCACCTCGTCGAGCAATTCGATGCGGGCCACCGGAATGCCGGACTGGATGGTCAGGATGGTGGCGTTGCAGGCGGCCTCCACCGTCGGGAATGGGCAGATCGCCGCCCCGATCGCTTCCGGAATGCCGTGCAGCTTCAGGGTCAGCTCGGTGATGACGCCGAGCGTGCCTTCGGAACCGACGATCAGGCGGGTGAGGTCATAGCCGGAGGAGGATTTGCGCGCGCGCGTCGCCGTGGTCATGACCTCGCCATTGGCGAGTACGACCTTCAGCGCCATGACATTATCCTTCATGGTGCCGTAGCGCACCGCATTGGTGCCGGAGGCCCGCGTCGCCGCCATGCCGCCGAGCGAGGCATCGGCGCCGGGATCGATCGGGAAGAACAAGCCCTGGTCGCGCAGATATTCGTTCAGTTGCTTGCGGGTAACGCCGGGCTCGATCACGCAGTCGAGGTCTTCGGCATGGACTTCGAGAATCCGGTTCATGTCGCGGAAGTCGATCGAAACGCCGCCCTGCGGGGCGTTGACATGGCCTTCCAGCGAGGTCCCGGTTCCGAACGGGATCACCGGTACTTTATGGCGCGCACAAATCCGGACCGCCTCCTGCACGTCGGCGGTGTGCTGCGGAAACACCACGGCGTCCGGCGGCTGGTTCTCGATCCAGGTTGTGGTGTGGCCATGCTGTTCGCGGACCGCCTGCGAGGTCACGAGGCGATTGCCGAAGGCTTTTGCAAGATCGCCGATCGCGGCCTGGATCGCGCCAGCGTCGCGTCTTTCTGTTGCGTTCGTTACAGCGGCGGTAGCCATCGAGCTTCCTCATGCGGTGCGTGCGCGGCCGACCCTACCAGCCGCCGCAAGGAAACGGCAAATTCACCTAAAACGCCGAAATCGTTCGCGTTTTCAGATTTACACCGCCGTTGCGCTGCCGCAATATAGCGTATGCTCGATCGCTGCGACTTCGAACCGGTTTTCTTCGCGCCGTTTGTCTCGTCCGTGATGAAGGTCGATCCGGCCTGGATCGACCTCAACGGCCACCTCAACATGGCATATTACCATGTGCTGCTCGACCGTGGCGTCGACGAGATGTACAGCCTCGCCGGCATCGGCTGGGACTATCTGAAGGAGCGCAATCTCTCCTTCTTCACCGCCGAGGTGCATCTGCGCTATCTGCGCGAATTGAAGTCGGACGATCCGGTGCGGGTCACGTTTCAGCTTCTCGATTTCGATTCCAAGCGGATGCATTTCTTCCAGCAGCTGTTCCACGCGACCGAAGGCTGGGTGTCGGCCACCTGCGAGAATCTGTCGCTGCATATCGACATGGCGGTGCGCAAGGTCGCGCCTTTCCCGCCTGACGTTTCGGAGCGGCTCGGCAAGCTCAGGGCGTCGCATAGCCGCCTGCCGCGTCCGGAAGCGGTCGGACGGCGGATCGCGATGCCGGCGAAGGCGTGATCGCTACTCAGTCGCGGTGGAACGGATCGTTGTCCCGCCTTGGTGCGAAACCGAGCGACGGTCCGGCCCGACGCCGCTGTTCCCCGATTGCCGCGTCGATCGCTGTCAGTCCGTCCGGTCTGTTGCCGGCTCTGCTGCCGTCGCCGCGCCCGGCCATTGCACCGCGCGCAACGGCCGGCGTCCGCTGCCTGGGCTGCGCTTCGACTGGTAACGGCACGTAATCGTATTTCGGGGTGGCGACGATCCAGACCGGAACCCGGTCGGAATCGTTTCTCACTTCAACTGCGGGTTGGGCACGCCGTTCACCGACGCCATCGGTGCCGTGCTCGGAGCCTTGCGCAAGAACCGGGGCAAGAACCGGGGCAAGAACCCGTGCCTCATGCTGACTGCGCTGAAGCGCGGACAGACCGGCGATGGCCGCGGCGGCACGGCACCGACAAACGCCAGATAGGACAAGGCACCGTAGAGGAGTTTCATAGGCCAAGAACGCCAGGCAAAGCCCGGCAGTTCCCGCATTTGACACAAAGCACGCCGTCATGGGAGGCGCGTCCGAAAGGGCGCAGCCGTGTCAGAACGGCGCCTTCGTCAGAGGCCGGAAATCGGCGTTCACCTCGCCCGACAGATCGATATTGTCGGGGTCGAGTTCCCGCACCGGCGCGCCCGGCGAAAGGTCGAACTTCATCAGATCGGCCCAGATCACATTCGGGCTGGTGGTCAGTTCGAAGAAATAGCGCCGGTTGGTCAGGTCGATCGCGGTGCGGTATTCGGTGTTGTAGATGCCGAAACCCTTGTAGGGCGCACCGAACGGCACCGACACATTGCGCGCAATCGCCAGCACGCCGGCAATCGCCTCACGCTGGTTCTTCGGCTCAGGCAGCAGCGCGGAATAATAGGCCGCGCGCTGGAAGCGGTCGCGCGCATTGACGTTGCCGGGCAGCGTCATCTCGCTCGACGGTTTGGAGAAGTCCTGCTGCTTGAGCAGCGCCAGTTGCTGGTCATAGGTTGGATCGTTGGTCATGATCCGGTACTCGCGGCCGTGATGCACGACCGGCTTGCCGTCGATATACTCCACAATCGCGGAGTCGCCGCTCGCATCCTCCATCGCCAGATGCACGGTCGCCTTGCGGCCGCGCGCCTCGGCCATCACGATCTGAATGCCGTCCAGGAGCTTGAGCGCCTCGGCGACGCTCTCGGCATTGTCAAGAAGATACTGGCCCCACAACCCGGCATGAATGCCGGGCTTGCTCGCATCGCGCGGACCGAAATCGGTCGCGGTCAGATACAGGAGATGAATGCCAAGGCCGCGTTCGTTCACCCCGTCCACGGCGCCGATCCCGTAGACGGACGTCACCAGGCTGCCGAATTTCGACGTCCATTTCGCGGCATTCTGCGCGACCACCGTTTCGTTGCCGACACGGCCGCCATCGCGCGGCGTGCCGCGTGGAAACACCACGAGCTTCGGCTCGGTGCTTTCCGGCCAGTCCATGGTGCGGCTGACCACCACCGCAAGCTTGTTGTCGTTCCACAAAATGCGGCTGCAGGCGTCGGCGGCCTGCACGAACGCAAAAGCGCCGATCGCCGTGCCGCACGCGACGACCAGAGACTTGACCAGGACGTTTTTCAGCAGGACGTTTTTCAGCAGGACGTTTTTCAGGATGACGCTTTTCAGGATGACGCTTTTCAGGATGACGCTTTTCAGGATGACGCTTTTCAGGATGACGGCCTTCAGCATGGCGGTGTTCCTGCCCTCGTGTTTTGCGACGATAGTAGCAGCAGCGATGCGTCCTGGCCGGCGTGCCACGCAATTGTTACCGCATCGTGAGACAGCCAGCCGCATGCTTGACTCCGGTCGGCTCGCCGATACCCTCGCGCGCGAAACATAAGCGGTACCGCATGACGGTACGGGGAGGATCGATGGCGGCGCCGGCACCTTCGGCAAAAAGGGCGGGAACACAACGCAGCGAACAGCCGCCGGTCATCCGCACCTACAAAATCCCCTCGGCGAAATCCGAACCCTATATCTGCATGGAAGGCCCGGACCGCGCGCTCTGGTTCTGCGAAAGCGGCGCATCGAAAATCGGCCGCTTCGATCCGGCGGATGCATCCTTCCGCGAATTTGCATTGCCCGTCGACAACGCCATGCCGATCGGCATCACAATCGGCGGCGACGGCAATATGTGGTTCTGCTTGAAGAAGGCGAACAAGATCGGCCGTATCACCATGCAGGGTGCGATCACGCTGTTCGATCTGCCGACGCCGAATGCCGGACCGGACGGCACACTGAACGGCCCGGACGGCAATGTGTGGTTCTCCGAGAGCGACGCCAACAAGATCGGCCGCATCACGCCGGACGGCGTTGTGACTGAATTCTCCGACGGCCTTTCACCGGGCGCGCGTCCGCTTTCGATCGCCGAACGCGACGGCGCGCTGTGGTTTTCCGAGGCCGCCGGCAATCGCGTCGGCCGCATCACCGTGGACGGCAAGATCACCGAATTTCCGATCCCGAGCCATGACAGCCAGCCGCGTGCGATGGCGACGCACCCGGACGGCTCGATCTGGTTCGTGCAGACCTCGAATAACGCGCTCGGCCGGATCGACCGCGAGGGGCGCATCACCGAACACAAGGTGACAACTCCCAATTCCTCGCTGCGCGGCGTCTGCGTCGGACCGGAGGGCGATCTGTGGTTCACCGCCAATGCCGCCAACAAGATCGGCCGCATGCGCCCCGACGGCAGCATGGTCGGCGAATACCCGATCCCTGTCGAAAAGGCCGGGGCGCGCTGCATCGGGCCGCATTCAAACGGGCGGATGTATGTGACACTATTCGATGCCGGGATGATCGGCGAAGTCATCCCGCAATAGCGTTTTCGTGGCGATTTCCGTTTTCTGGAGGACAGCGTGGCAGTCGAACGTATCAAGTATCAGGCCGGCAATGTGATCGGACACGGCGCGCTGGTGTGGAACGACAAGATCACGACCAAGCGGCCGCTGCTGCTGGTGATGTCGAACTGGCTTGGCGTCACCGACACCATCATCAAGCGCGCCGAGAAGATGGCGGGCGACAAATACATCGCCTTTGTCGGCTGCATGTATGGTGAGGGCAAGACCGCCGAGGGTCCGCCCGAATCCGAAAAGCTGATGATGGCGGTGCGGTCCGATCGCGTGGAGGGGCGCAAGCGCGTCAATGCCGCTTTGCAGACGATGATTGCGGAAGCCGACAAACGCGGCATCGGCGATTCGTCGAAGAAGGCCGCGGTCGGCTTCTGCTTCGGCGGCGGCAATGTGCTGGAGCTTGCCCGCAGCGGCGCCGATCTCGATGCGGTGGTGTGCCTGCACGGCGATCTCGCCACCACGATGCCGGCCAAGAAGGGCGACATCAAAGCCGCGATCTTCGTTCTTCACGGCTCGAAGGATCCGATTGCCGGACAGGCCGACCGCAACGCGCTGGAAAACGAACTCGATGCAGCCGGCGCCAACTGGCAGATGCTGACCTTCGGCGGCCGTCTGCATTCCTTCGCCGAGGAGGAGACCGACATGCCGGGCGTCGCCAAGTTCGATGCCGGCGCCGCGCACCAGACCTACCGGATGCTGGACGATTTCATCCAGGATGCGTTCGCGAAGCGGCTTTAGTTTTCCGCGACGAAGCCAAACGGAGGCCTGTCACACAGGCCTCCGTTCATTTTGGCCTACTGCGACCGGGCGTTACTGAACGCTGACGCTGACCTGAACCGACGATGTGCCGCTGCCGCCCGGACCGCTGCCGGACAGCGAAAATGTGAAGCTGTCCTGTCCGGTAAATCCGGGCCGCGACCGATAGGTCACGATATCGTCGCGCGCCGAGGCCGTGCCGTGGCTCGGATGGGCCGTCACCGCAACCGACGTGATGATGTTGGTGCCGCCGACATTGACGTAGACCTGACACGGCTGACCGGAACCCACCGACATTGATGTGCTGGTATTGGAGCCGAGATAGGGGATGCCCCAGGGCTGCACCCCGCATTGCGCCAATGCCGGTCCATAACTGCATCCCAACAAGACAGAAGCGGTAACGAAAGCGCGCAGCATTGCTCTCCTCCTTGCACTGATGACGACGATCGGGGCGGACATTGCAAAACGCAAAGGCCGGCCAGCTTCTCAATACGGGATCACACCTAAATAATTTTTATAGGCGGTCTCGTGTGGATGGACGCATTTGCCGATTCAGATCGAATTCAGGCG
Organism: Pseudorhodoplanes sp.; assembly: GCF_046289595.1. Lineage (GTDB taxonomy): Bacteria > Pseudomonadota > Alphaproteobacteria > Rhizobiales > Xanthobacteraceae > Pseudorhodoplanes. The sequence goes on along the minus strand of NZ_JBKBVB010000039.1, from coordinate 20,292 downwards.
GCGCAAAGCCAGGCTCCCAATGCTCGCAAATTTTCTTTCTCTTGTACCGCATCGCGGTTGGCGCGGCTTGCGGCGGCAGCGGAGTTGGCGCACGCTGGCCCGATCAAGACACAAGAACGATAAACTGAAGAAAAGTTTCAGGGAGAAATGCCATGACACGGCTCGCGCGCATCTGCGCCGGCGCCCTCGTAGCGGCCGCGCTTTCATTCTCGCCCGCTTTCGCTCAGACCTATCCTGACAAGCCGATCCGCGTGATCGTGTCGATCGCGGCCGGCAGCGTGACCGACGTCATCATGCGCGCGGCGGCGAAGGAGATCGAAGGCAAACTCGGTCAGCCGCTGGTAATCGAGAATCGCGGCGGCGCCGCCGGCATCATCGCCGGCCAGGCCTGCGCGCAATCGGCCGGTGACGGCTATACGCTCTGCGTCATCTATCACTCCACCATGTCGTATAATCCGGTGCAGTTCGACAAGCTGCCCTATGACGCAGACGAACTTGTTCCGGTCACGCGGCTGTTCTTCCTGACCGAAGGCCTGTTCGTGAATGCCGAGGTGCCGGCCAAGACGGTCTCCGAATTGCGCACACTCGCCCAGGCGAAACCGGACGGCCTGAACTTTGCGACGCTCGGCAACGGCTCGTTCCCGGACCTGTTCCGCGTGTGGCTCAACAACCAATGGGGCACCAGGATCGTCGGCGTGCCCTACAAGGGCGGCGGCCCGGCCGCGCAGGCGCTGGCCGCCAACGAAGTGCAGATGACCCGGTTCGGCGTCGGCAATTTCCGCGGCGCCATGGATGCGGGCAAGGTGCGCATGCTCGCGCTTGCAGCAGACCAGCGCTCCAAGCAGTTCCCGGATGTGCCAACCTTCAAGGAAGCGGGCCTCGATTATCCCGGCCAGGGCTGGTGGGGATTGGCCGCGCCCAAGGGAACGCCGCAGGCGGTGGTCGACAAGCTGAACGCCGCCTTCGTCGCCGTGTTCGGCGATCCGAAATTCGGCGCGTTTCTCGACAAGCAGATGGTGGTGCCGGCTCCGACCAGTCCGGCGGCCTTTGCGGCCTTCATGAAGGAAGACCGCAAGGCGGCCGAGGCGCTGGTCAAGATCGCCAACGAGCCGCGCAAGGAATATAAGCCGCAATAGCCGCGATCGGGCGGCAAAAGGCCGCTTTCTCGACGCTCCGCAGACAACGGGGCCGCCATCCACAAAGCGATGGCGGCCCCCTCCCGTTTTGCGCCTTGCAATGCCATGTTGGACCTTGAGATTCGCATGGCAGAACAAGCAAAAAGTCCGCCGAAACTGGGCATCGCCGCACGCGCCATGCAGGCGCTCGGCGGCGCGCCGGCGCCCGATTACCTCGCCGCGCTCAATCCGGAGCAGCGGCTGGCGGTCGAAACGCTGCACGGACCGGTGCTGGTGCTCGCGGGCGCCGGAACCGGCAAGACCCGCGTCCTGACCACCCGGATCGCGCATATTCTGCGGCTCGGCCGGGCTCACCCCTCGCAAATCCTCGCCGTGACCTTCACCAACAAGGCCGCGCGCGAGATGAAGCATCGCATCGGCGAGATGGTCGGCCAGATCGTCGAGGGCATGCCCTGGCTCGGCACCTTTCACGCCATCGGGGTGAAGATCCTGCGCCGCCATGCCGAACTGGTGGGTCTGAAATCGAACTTCACCATCCTCGACGTCGACGACCAGATCCGGCTCATCAAGCAGATTCTGGAAGCCGCCAATATCGACGAGAAACGATGGCCCGCGCGCATCTTCGCCGGCATCCTCGACGGCTGGAAGAATCGCGGGCTCACGCCCGATCAGGTTCCCGCGGGCGAAGCGATGGCGTTCGCCAATGGCAAGGGCAAGGAACTCTACGCCGCGTACCAAGAGCGGCTGAAGACGCTGAATGCCTGCGACTTCGGCGATCTCCTGCTCGAGCAGTTGCGGCTGTTCCGCCACCACCCGGATGTGCTCGCCGATTACCAGCGGCGCTTCCGCTACATCCTGGTCGACGAATATCAGGACACCAATGTCGCGCAATATCTGTGGCTGCGGCTTTTGGGGCAGCCGCGCAGCAATACCACCGCCGTCATTCCGGCACGCCGCGAAGCGGCGGAGCCGGAATCCAGAACCGGGAATGATGGATTGCGGGTTCGCGCCGAAGACGGCGCGCCCCGGAATGACGACATATCGGGTCCGGCACGCACTCTGCGCAACATCTGCTGTGTCGGCGACGACGACCAGTCGATCTATGGCTGGCGCGGCGCGGAAGTGGACAACATCCTGCGCTTCGAGAAGGATTTTCCCGGCGCGACGGTCATTCGTCTGGAAAGAAACTACAGAAGCACCGGCCACATTCTCGCCGCCGCCAGCCATCTCATCGCGCATAACGAAGGCCGGCTCGGCAAAACGCTGCATACCGAGGATGTGCCCGGCGAAAAGGTCACCGTCACCGGCGCCTGGGATTCCGAGGAAGAAGCCCGCGCCATCGGCGAGGAGATCGAGCAGCTCCAGCGGAAAAAGCACAAGCTCGACGAGATCGCGATCCTGGTCCGCGCCTCGTTTCAGATGCGCGAATTCGAAGACCGCTTCGTCACGCTCGGCCTGCCCTATCGCGTGATCGGCGGCCCGAGATTTTACGAGCGCGCCGAAATCCGCGATGCGCTGGCTTATCTGCGCGTCATCAACCAGCCGGCCGACGATCTCGCCTTCGAGCGCATCGTCAACGTGCCGCGGCGCGGCCTCGGCGACGCCACCGTGAAGCAGCTGCACGATCATGCACGCATGAGCCGCGTCCCGTTGACCGAGGCCGCGCGCGCCATGATCGAGACCGACGAGCTGAAGCCGAAGCCCCGCGGCGCCTTGCGCGATCTGATGACCGCGTTCGACCGCTGGCGCACCCAGGCCGCACACCTGCCGCATACCGAACTCGCCGAGATCGTGCTGGACGAAAGCGGTTACACAGAGATGTGGCAGAAGGACCGTTCGGCCGATGCCGCGGGACGCCTCGAGAACCTGAAGGAGCTGGTGCGCTCCATGCAGGATTTCGAGAATCTCAACGGCTTTCTCGAACACATCGCGCTGGTCATGGACCGCGACGCCGACGGCATCACCGACGCCGTTTCGATCATGACGGTGCATTCCGCCAAGGGGCTGGAATTCGACACCGTGTTCCTACCCGGCTGGGAGGAAGGCCTGTTTCCGCATCAACGCTCGCTGGACGAAAGCGGCCGCGCCGGGCTTGAGGAAGAGCGCCGTCTTGCGCATGTCGCGATCACGCGCGCACGCAAGCGCGCGAAAATCTATTTCGCCACCAACCGCCGCATGAAGGGATTGTGGAATTCGACGATCCCCTCGCGCTTTCTCGACGAATTGCCGGAGGCCCATGTCGAGGTGACCGAGGCCAAGGGCGGTTTCGGCGGGATGGGCGGTTACGGGAGCATGGGCGGCATGCGCGGCGCGTTCGGCGGCAATTCGCGCTTCGACAATTTCGCGCCGGCCGCATCGAGCTACGCCACACCCGGCTGGCAGCGTGCGCAAAAGCGCCAGCGCGATGACGATGCGTTCGGCGGGTTTGGCGACGAGGCGTCGGAATACGAGAGCGCAGCGCGCTATGCCAATGACGATGAGGGCCTTAGCGGCTCAGCATATTCGGTGGACTCCCCTCCCCCCTTGCGGGGGAGGGTTAGGGAGGGGGGTGACTTTTCACCCCGCCCCGGCTCGCATTCCTCCCGCGGCGCCGGGGCATCCAGGGGCCGCTTCGCCGCCCGCCGCGAACCGCTCACCATCGAGGGCGAACTCGTTGCCAAGTCGACCGGCGTGTCGTCCGCCTTCGCCAGAGGCGACCGCGTGTTTCACATCAAGTTCGGCAACGGCAATGTGGTCGCGGTGGACGGCAACAAGCTGACCATTCAGTTCGATAAAGCCGGCGAAAAGCGCGTGGTGGACAGTTTCGTGGAGCGGGTTTAGCCGCACCCAAACGACGAATCAAAAAGCAACAGGAAATTAAACGCGCGGCCTCATCTCGAACCTGTCGACCGCAATAAACCCCGCCAAACAGGACTTTATTTTGCCGGCGCGAGCCGCCATTCTAGGCCGCGTTTAACGATTACGCGCCGAAATTACCGTCGCCTCAGCACGCAATTTCGAGCGGAGGCGGTATGCTACGGGACAGCCGTGCTATCATTGCTAGGTTGAAGCAAGATGGCTTCGAGGAAGTGTCGGTTCGCGGATCGCATCACAAATTCGTCCATCGCGACTTGAAGCGGGTCGTGATCGTTCCGCATCCAAGAAAGGACATCCCGCCGGGTACCGTCCGCTCGATCTACCGGCAAGCGGGCTGGAACAGGAACTAGTACCGATGGCCCACTATATCGCACTGATCCACAAGGACCCGGACACAGGGTACGGCGTGTCTTTCCCCGACGTGCCCGGCGTGATTACCGGCGGCGACACCATCGACGAAGCATTACAGAACGCGCCGGAGGTGCTGGCTTTTGCCGCGGAAGACTGGCGCGAGCAGACTGGCAATCCGTTTCCCAAGCCGCGCAGCATCGACGATCTGCGGAGCGACGCAGCGTTCCAGCGCGATGCAGCCGATGCGATCGTGGCCGCCATTCCGTTTCGCGTAAGGGCGGAAGCGGCGGAGTAAGGGCACGCCGTACAAGGGGCGCATCTGCGCCTGCCCCACTCTTAAACATGCGAAAGGCTGAAAATCGAGGGCTTCGCCCGCCCCCCCCCCGTTGAGGCGATGACTCGCCAGTTCGCGCGGTAAGCGTCCGCCTACCTCTCATCCTTCCACGCGCCGTATTTCTTCATCCAGAAGCCCCAGGCCAGCGCGACGACGACGCCGATCGCCAGCATCGTGGCGGTGCGCGCGGTGCCGTAATCGCCGTTCCACCACAGCATGAAGGCGGTCCAGAAGATCGCGAAGATCGCGATCATGAAGGTCTGGCGCGCGTTAAACGGCATCCGTGCTCTCCTCTGCAATCCGTGCCGGGTCACACTCCCATGCCGGATGCCACCCTGTCCACGCACGGGCTGCCGCAGGCGGGTCGCGGCGGGCGCACGGCTATGCTAGGCTTGCTCATCATGATGAAGCGCGAAATGTTCGAGATCGCCAGGATCTATGTGCCGGTGAAGCGGCGCGCGACGCTCGAACAGGCGAAGGTCGATGCGCTGGCGGCGTCCATTCTGGCCGAAGGCATGCAGACGCCGATTCTGGTCCGCCCGGACGGCGAGCGGTTTGTGCTGGTCGAAGGGCTGCATCGCCTCGAAGCCGCGAAGGCGCTGGGCGAGACCATGATCGCCGGCTATCGCGTCAGCGCGCGCAAGCACTGACGGCTGACCGCCTCAGATGGTTGGGTAGCCGAAGCGCTGCATCGCCCAGGCCCAGACAGTGGCGACGATGACGCCGCAAATGGAGAGGATCACGATATTCGCGATCCCGGTGTCGCCGCTCCACCAGATCATGAAGCCGGTCCAGAATGCGGCGTAAAGGGCGATCGCAAATATTCGGCGCGCCGTCATGGCATTCTCCGGGTTGCTGCTTGCTTGGTGACGCAACGCGGCCACCCGGTTCATGACCATCGTAAAGGCCCCGGCGCATGCACCGGGGCCTGTATTGCGTTTGGCCGCAAACCCGTTAGTTGTCGGCGCCGATTGCCGCCGCACCGCCGGTGCCGTAACCGTATGCACCGTAGCCTGGCGCGAAGCCGAACGGGCCGAAGCTCGTGCCCGGCGCGGCATAAGACGACGCTGCATATGAATCATCGGCCGGACCGTAGGCATAGGCATCATAGCCAGGCCCGTAATAGGCGCCGGTCATCGGACCGTAAGCGGGACGAAGCCCATAATATCCGGCGCCGGGGCTGCGCGGCTGGTTCGGCGCGCCGGTCTGCTCCGCACCCGAATTCATCGAGCCGGGATTGACGTTGCCAGGCGGCGGCAGATTCTGCGCGACGGCGGGCGAGAGCGCAAACGCGGTTGCGATTGCAGCCGCTGCAAAGGTGGTGATGGTCCGGTTCATGTCTGAACTCCTTGTTTGTATTCGCAGCCCCGTGACCCGTGGGAGCCGCTCCGAGAACTAATGTTGCAGCGCAGTGAAGCGTTCCGGACGCATTCGTGACCATGTCGTGGCATTGGAAAATACCTTGGCCCCGGATGCGTGAAGCCCCGCCGCGGCCGCGACAGGGCTTCACTCCGCGCGGAAGTTGGCGCGCGTTCCGTTACTGACGGCGCTCGCCGGCCGGCTGGCCAGCAGGTTCGGCGCCCGCGTCCGGCGAACTCGGTTTCACATTGGCGTTAACGCCGTCGCGGTCTGCATCGGCCGGATTTTGCGGCGCGGGTATGCCGGAGCCGGTCGTGCCCTGAATGGCGCCCTGGTTCAGACTGCGCGGCTGGTTCGGCGCCCCGGTCTGCTCCTGCCCGGACTGCATCGATCCAGGATTAACGTTGCCGGGCGGCGGCGCATTCTGCGCCTGTGCGGCCGACGCGGCGAAGAAGGCCGCGCTGGTTGCGATAACGAGCGTGCGGATCATCCGTATTCCCTTCCTTATTGCTTTCAGCGATTGCATCTCAGTCGTGCCGGGCAATGCCGGACCGGACATGAGGGCAATCCTGCGCGCCATGCCTCGTTCCGCTTCGCGGCTGCGCGACTTGCCGCATGTCATCCCGTCGCAGCGGCACAGGATTTGGCAGCCCGGCGCAGGCATTGTGGTGACGCAGAATTGCGATGACGAGGATGTGACCGCAGCCGTCGCGCGGGCGATGCAATCTGCCGCAATTGAACCAATCGCGGTACCTGCAGTTAGCCTTTCTTCTTAAACACAAGCGCAGTCGTGCCTTAATTCATGCAGGGACCATGCATTAGAATGACGGGCGATTGTCGAGGTGTCCCGATGCGTACCCGTCTTTGCCTTGCTGTCATTGCACTCGCTGCGGCCGTAGCGTCTCCGGCTGCCGCCGAAATCCAGATCACCGTCGACAAAAGTGCGCAGACTTTGACGGTCGCGCGCGACGGGCAGGTGCTGCATACCTGGCCGGTCTCCACCGGACGCGTCGGCCGCTTCACGCCCGCCGGCAGCTACCAGGCGTTCCGGCTGGAGGAGGACCATTATTCGCGCGAATTCGACGACGCGCCGATGCCGCATTCGATCTTCTTCACCAAGCGCGGCCACGCCATTCACGGCTCGTTCGAAACGCGCAAGCTCGGCCGCCCGGCATCCGGCGGATGTGTCCGGCTGGCGCCGGAGAATGCCAAACGGCTGTTCGAGATGGTCAAGCAGGAAGGCGTACTCAAGACCAAGGTCACCATCGTCGGCGACGAGCGCATTGCGCTGGCCCGGGCCGACCGCGAATTGACGCGCGGCGGAGCGCGAGCGGCCGAGCGCGGCACCGGCCTGCCGCCGACCTATTCGCCGCCGATCGAGGATGAGCCGCGGGCAAGGCAACGCCAAGCGACACCGCGCGAAGCATATCGTCCTTATGTCTACGGACAGGTTCCGCAGCAGCAGCAATACTATTACGACGGCTATCGCTGGCAGCCCTATCAGGGACCGGGCCAGCGTCACGTTCAACCGCAACCCTATTACGGCGGCGGATACGCACAGCCGCAATATTACTATCGGCCACGCTACTATGCCGAGTGAGCGCTGCCGGCGCTTCAGCGCTCGCTCACGGACGAACGTCTATGCCTGACGGTCGTCGACACGCTGGGGGAGACACAACGATGAATGTGCTGGATATTCTGTTGGGCGGCGGACGCGGCGGCCGGAGCGGCGCCGGCGGCGGCAACATGGGCAAGATCGGCATGGCGCTGATCGCCTATATGCTGATGCGCTGGTACCAGAATGCGCAGGCCGGCGGCGGCGCGCGCCCTGCTCCGATGCCCGCTCCCGGCGGCGGGCGCATGCCGCAACAGGCCCCGGCGCAGCTGCCGCATGGCGATCCGATGCAAATTCCCCCGCCGTCTTCCGGTTCGGCAGGCGACAACGACTTCGGGCCGCTGATCGAATCGACGCGCCGCATGCCGGACATGTCACGCAGCGGCAGCGCCGGCGGCAGCATGGGTGGCGGTCTTGGTGGCGGTCTTGGTGGCGGCCTGGGCGATATTCTCGGCGACATCCTCGGCGGCGCGATGGGCGGCGGGCGCGGCGGCGCAGGGCGCGGTGCGCCGAGCGGAGGCGGCGGTCTTGACGACCTTCTCGGCCAGATCCTGGGCGGCGGCCGCGGCGGCGTTCCGGGATCACGCGTCTCCGGCCCGCAGGGCGATCCGCTGAGCGATCTGCTGCGCGGCGCCGGCCTTGGCGGTCTCGGCGGTTTGCTCGCGGGAGGCGCGGGCGGCGGCATGCTTGCCGACCTTCTGCGGCAATTCGATCAGGCCGGCGCGGGCGACGCCGCGCGGTCCTGGGTCTCGCGCGGCGAGAATGTGCCGGTGACACCCGACGCGATCGAGCAGGCTTTCGGCTCCGACACGATTGACCAGCTCGCGAGCCAGTTCGGCCTCAGCAGGCCCGACCTCCTGACCGGCCTCAGCGAGGCGCTGCCGGACGTGGTCGATCAGCTCACGCCGGACGGACGGCTGCCGACGCCGGACGAGATCGAGCGCTGGACCTGAGGAGACATGTCTCGCGCGAAGCCGAACGCGTGCGAGCAAAGAGGCCCGGCGCTGACACACCGGGCCCAAGTTGCGCATGCGGAGCGACACGACGTGACACGGTGCCCCGCCACGGGAAACCGCCATGCTGGCGATCAATTTAAAGGCTAGACTGCCCTTGCGCCGCGCCGTTTGATCCTGATCAATCCGCCCACAAGCACCGTCCCGACTATTTCGGCGGCTGCGCTGGGGACGGCCATTTGCGCTCGATCCACGACATCACCCGGGCAAGCGGCGGCTGCAGCTTCGGCCAGTCGACGGCCAGAAGCACAAGACCCAGCGGCAGCATCCAGAAGCCGAGCAGCGGCAGGAAGCCGAAAACGCCGCCCACGATCAGCAGCCCGGCAACCGGCAGACGCCACAGCCTCGCATGCGGCTCGCGCAACGCCCGCGAACGCGACGCAATCCAATACGGCAGCCGCGCCTCGAAGCGATGCAGAAGCGCATGGAAATCATGAGGCGTCTGCATCATTCCCTCACCCGTCATTTCTTCTCAAGCAGCAGCTTGCCGCGCGCGCGGATCGTGGCCTGCGCCACTTCGGCGAATTTCTGCAGCAACCAGGGCAGCGTCACTTCCAGACGGACATGGTCGTCGGCGACATCGACGGTGCCCGCCGCCGCCTGACCCAGCGCATGCACGCGGAAAATCATCCGGTCGCCCGACCAGATTTCCTCGTCGACCTTCAGCACCGGAAACGCCTTGGCCGCTCCGCTCAGGCCGGGCTTGAGACGGCGCAGCGCCTCGTCCTTGCCGAGCGTGTGGGGGATGGAAACGACAATCGGCTTCGACATGCTCTTTCATCCGGTCGGTCGGCGCACAGGGTCGTCGAACCAGAAACTTATGTAGGGGTGCCCGCGGGCTGGACCAAGACGTGTGCACAGATCCCATGCATGCCTGCCTCGCACGGGCCATTGCCAACACGGACCGTCTCGGCTGGGGAAAAAATCGGTGGCAAAGCCGAAAAGGCCCATCAGATTGGACGGTTGAGAGCCCTGTTCCTCCTGACTTTTTGCGGCGGAAAGGCTGTGGATTGCTGCCCGCGCCGGCGCTCTCGTCAAGCCACAGGGACCGCTGTGAGTTCCAGCCTGTGAAGTCTGCGATTTTGCGCTAACACCTGCTCATGAACGCCCCCACCCCGCCTGCCGAAACCTTCGTTGCCTGCCTCGCCGCCGAGCGTCCCCTTGCCGAGCGGCTGGCGGATGCACTTTCGGACATGCTCGACCCGCAAACCTGCGCCGTCTCCTTGTTCGAATCCGGCGAGCATTGGGCGGTCGAGGCTGCGTTCCACGACCCGGACGATCGAAACGTGATTTCCAGCCTTGTCGCGCGCATCGCCGGCCCCGAACGCTCCCGTGCGCTGACATTTTCCAGCATCGCCAAACGCGACTGGGTCGCGGCCAGTCTGGAAGGGCTGGCTCCGGTGCGGGCGGGCCGCATCGTCGTTCACGGATCGCATGACCGCGCCCGCGTCCGGCCCAACGAAATCGGCATCGAGATCGAGGCGGCGCTCGCCTTCGGCACCGGCCATCACGGCACCACGCGCGGCTGTCTTCTGGCCTTCGAGAGGCTGCGCAAGGCCGCGCCACACCCGCAACGCCTTCGCATCCTTGATGTCGGCACCGGCACCGGCGTGCTTGCCATCGCCGCTGCCCGCGCGCTGCGCGTGCGCGTGCTCGCAAGCGATATCGACCCGCAGGCGGTCGCAGTCGCAAGAGACAATGCGCGGCTCAATCGCGTCGCAACCCTGCTGCGTGCCGTAACGGCGGGCGGGATCGAGGCGGCCGTCATCCGCAACACCCGCTACAACCTGATCTTCGCCAATATTCTGGAAGCGCCGCTGCGGCGCATGTCGGCGGGGCTGTCGGCCCTGCTCGCCCCCGGCGGCCGCCTGATCCTGTCGGGGCTTTTGGCTGTGCAGGCGGCAGGCGTGATTGCGGCCTATCGCCGGCAGGGTTTGCGGCTGCAGGCCCGGCTTGATCTCGATGGCTGGGTGACGCTGACGATGCGGCGGTAAGCCCGAAGCCGAACAACAGAAAGCGCCCCGGCAACCGGGGCGCTTTGAAATTCTCTGGAGGTCCGGCGTCGTGGAGGTCCGGCGTCGTGCCACGTCAGCCGCGGACGAACGGAAGCTCCTTCTCCGAGCGCGGCGCGAGGCGCTCGCCGGCCTTCTCGAACTGGGCCGGAAGCAGATGGCCATACAGCGCGATTTCGCGCTCGGCCTGGCGCATGCGGCTCTCGATAAAGGCATCCCACATCCGCGCAACCAGGCTCTTTTTGGCCGGCGCCTTGGCGGGACGGGTTGCGGTAGCGGTGCCAATGGTGATGGCGGTCACGGTGTCTCTCCTTCAGCTCAGTCAATGGACACCCGGGGTCGTCCTCCTGACTTTCTGCACTGCAACATAATGGTTCAGGGAGATTCGGGGAGCGCAAAGACGACATGGCCGCCCCGCTAACCATGCATAATTGCTTCATATTTTGGTAATGGATCGGCTATTCCACTGGCCGCAAATGATTGTTGCATGAGCATTTGTTGTGGCATTGCACAAATTTCGGCCCAGGGCCGTCCGGCGAAATGAAATGTCTTTGCCGGCAACGCCGGCCCCGCGGTACGGCAACATCCGCCGCGCGTGCAAAAGCCGGTACCTTTTCCGTTTGCAGCCGCGCTAATCTCGCCCGATGTTTTCAGCCAAATTCCAGACCTTCGACGAGACTGCCGATCCTGCGGCGGCGGCGCCCCGGATCGCCGCGCTGCGGGCAGAGCTGCGCCGGCAGGGGCTCGACGGCTTCGTGCTGCCCCGCGCCGACCGCCATCAGAACGAATATGTGCCGGCAAGCGAGGAACGGCTCGCCTTCCTGACCGGCTTCACCGGCTCCGCCGGCTTCCTGATCGTGCTCCCCGACCAGGCGGTGCTGTTCAGCGACGGCCGCTATACGCTGCAGGCGCGCGAGCAGACCGATCCAGCGATCTTCACCCTGATCAACAGCGTCGAAACCAGTCCCACCGCCTGGATCGAGCAGCATCTGCCGGCGCGGACCCGGCTCGGCTACGATCCGTGGCTGCACACGGCCGACAGCGCCGAGAAGCTGGCCAAGGCCTGCGCCAAAGCGGATGCGACGCTCGTTCCCGTCGAGGCCGATCCGGTGGATGCGATCTGGACCGAGCGGCCTGCCCCACCGCTCGGGCCGGTGGTCCTGCACGATGTGCGCTTCGCCGGCGAAGCCGCCGAAGACAAGCTGAACCGTATCGCCGGCGAGATCGGCAAGCAGCGCGCCGATGCGCTGGTGGTCTCCGATCCGCACAACGTCGCCTGGGCCTTCAATATCCGCGGCTCGGACGTGGCGCATACGCCCTTGCCGCTCGGCTTTGCGGTCGTGCCGAAGCAGGGCCGGCCCGCGCTCTATCTCGACGGCCGCAAGCTCTCCAATGCGGTGCGCGCCCGGCTCGCCGAATTGGCAGACCTCCACGAACCGGATGCGCTGACCGCCGATCTGGCGCGGCTTGGCGCGACACAATCCTGTGTGCTGCTCGATCAGGCGACCGCGGCCGACGCATTGGCAAAGCTCGTCACCGATGCCGGCGGCAAGCTTTTGCGCGCCGCCGATCCGATCACCGCGATGAAGGCCGTGAAAAACGCAGCCGAGATCGCGGGCGCACGCGCCGCGCAGGCGCGCGACGGCGCAGCGATGGCGCGCTTCCTCGCCTGGTTCGACCGCGAAGCGCCGCGCGGCGAACTCACCGAGATTGCCGCGGTCGAGGCGCTGGAAAGCTTTCGCCGCGACAGCGGATTGCTGAAAGACATTTCGTTTCCGAGCATCTCCGGCTCGGGCCCGAACGGCGCCATCGTGCATTACCGCGTGACGGAGAAGACCAACCGGCCGATCAGGCCCGGCGAATTGTTCCTGATCGATTCCGGCGGGCAATACGAGGACGGCACCACCGACATCACCCGCACCATCGCGGTCGGCGCGCCGAGCGAAGAGATGCGCATGCGCTTCACCCAGGTGCTGCGCGGCCATATCGCCATCGCGCGCGCGGTGTTCCCCGACGGCATTTCCGGTGCGCAGCTCGACACGCTGGCGCGGCAATATCTGTGGCAGGCCGGGGTCGATTTCGACCACGGAACCGGCCATGGCGTCGGCAGCTATCTGTCGGTGCATGAAGGCCCGGCGCGGATCTCCAAGCTCGGCTCAGCGCCGCTGAAACGCGGCATGATCCTCTCCAACGAGCCCGGCTATTACAAGGAAGGCGCCTTCGGCATCCGCATCGAGAATCTGGTGCTGGTAATCGAGGCCCCGCACATTCCGGGCGCCGAACGGCCGATGAATGCGTTTGAGACCATCACGCTCGCCCCGATCGACCGCAGGCTCGTCGATGTCAGTCAGATGACAGCGGACGAGCTTGCCTGGCTCGATAGCTACCATGCGCGGGTTGCAGAGACGCTGGCCCCGCTTGTTGATAAGGACACGGCGCACTGGCTGGCTGCTGCGACCCGGCCGCTCTCCAACCCCTGAGTACGTTCTTTGGACGCGCAAACGCCGAAACCCGCGCCCGGTCCCGAGGCGGCGACCGACCGTCGCCCGGCGCCGCTCGGCCTGATCGTGCTGTTGATGGCGATGAGCGCCATCGGCCCGGTTTCGCTCAATATTCTGGTGCCATCGACGCCCGGACTTGCGGTGCTGTTCGACACCAAAGTCGAGACCGTGCAACTGACGCTGTCGCTCTATCTGTTCGGGCTTGCGGTGTCGCAGCTCATGCTCGGCCCGCTGTCCGACCGCTTCGGCCGGAAGCCTGTGCTGCTGGCCGGGCTGTTCATCACCGCGGCCGCCAGCATTGCCGCCGTATTCTCCACCTCGATCGGCATGCTGATCCTGTTCCGGACGCTGCAGGCGCTGGGCGCCTCCTCCGGACTCGTGATCGGCCGCGCCATCATCCGCGATCTCTATACCCGCGACCGCGCCGCCGCGATGATCGGCCTTGTCACCACGGTGATGGTGCTGGCGCCGATGGCCGCGCCGCTGATCGGCGGGCTGCTCGATACGCATTTCGGCTGGGAATACACCTTCGTGCTCACCGGCGTCATGGCGGCAACGGTGATGGCCTGGGCCTTCGTTTCGTTGCCGGAAACGCGGCCCGATCACATCACCGGCGGCGGCGTGCGCTTCATTCTCGGCGAGAGCCGCGAACTCCTCGCCGACCGCAAATTCATCGGCTATGTGCTGGTCTGCGCCATCGGCACCGCGACCTTCTTCGCCTTTCTCGGCGGCGGCCCGCATGTCGTGATCAGCATCATGGGCCGCACCTCGGCCGAGTACGGTCTGTGGTTCATCGCCACTTCGGGCGGCTTCATGCTCGGCAATTTCATCACCTCGCGGACCGCACAGCGTTACGGCGTCGACTGGATGATCGGCATCGGGCTCGCACTGTTGCTGATCGGCTCGGTGCTCACGATCGCCAGTGTCGCGGCGTTTCCGGATGGCGGACCGTGGACCATTTTCGTGCCACAGCTTGCGATCTCGGTCGGCAACGGCATCTTCCTGCCGAATTGCGTGGCCGGTGCGGTCAGCGTGCGGCCGCAGGCGGCCGGCACCGCCTCGGGCATCACCGGTTTCGTGCAGATGGCGACCGGAGCGGTGGCGGCACAGGCCATGAGCCACATCGTCGCCAGCGCCACAACGGCGATGCCGCTGGCAATCGCGATGGGTGTGCTGTCGGCCGCGGCATCGCTGGCGTTCTGGATGTTTCTGGCGCGGCGGTAGCGGCTACTCCACCGGCTGCCCGCGCTGCATCATGCAGGCCCGGTAAAGCTGAAATTCCGTGTTGCCGAATGTGGTTTCCGGATAGCGGCCGGCCAGCACGCTGCATTCGTGAATGGCGGCGGCGCGCGCAGGGTTCATCGTCCGGCGTTCGGCATTGGCATATGACAGCGTGGCGACGATGAGAACGCCGCTCAGCGCCGCAGCGAGAGAGCGATTACGCATGTTCGGTAGTCCTGCAATGTCCCCAATCGGGACATAGGAACGGCCGCCGCACCGCGAACCTTCACCGGCGCTGCATCAGCCATGCATTTTCGGCGGGCTGCCGGCCTCTTGATGGCAGAGCGCCTTGCGCTATTGCCCGACCAGCGCAAGCCATTCGTCCTCGCTCAGCACCGCAACGCCGTGCTTCTGCGCCTCGGCAAGTTTCGAGCCCGCGCCCGGTCCGGCGACCACATAATCCGTCTTCTTCGACACCGAGCCCGCAACCTTGGCGCCGAGCCGTTCGGCCTGCGCCTTGGCTTCGTTGCGCGTCAGCTTTTCCAGCGTGCCGGTGAACACCACGGTCTTGCCGGCGATGGCGGTCTCCATCTTCGGCCGCTCCGCATCGAGGATCGTGACCTCCCTGGTCAGCCGCTCGACGATGCCGCGATTGTGGCTTTCGCCGAAATAGGCACGCACGCTCTCGATCACGGTGTCGCCGATCTGGTCGAGCGCATCCATCTCGGCGATGGCGTCCGCGTCGCCCTTTGCGATCTTCACGCAGGCATCGTGAAAGGCCTGCCACGAGCCATAGCCGCGCGCCAGAACAAGCGCGGTGGTTTCGCCGACATGGCGGATGCCGAGCGCATAGATGAAGCGGTCGAGCCCGATCTCGCGCCGCGCTTCGATCGCTGCGAACAGGTTTCGCACCGAGGTCTCGCCATAGCCCTCATGGTCCTGAAGACGGATAGTGCGGTTGCGCGCTTCGAGCGTGAAGATATCGGCGGGCTCTTTCACCCAACCCTGTTCGAAGAAAAATTCGATCTGCTTCTCGCCGAGCCCGTCGATGTCGAAGGCGCGGCGCGAGGCGAACAGCTTCAGATGCTCGATCTTCTGGTACGGGCAGGCGAATTCGCCGGTGCAATGCGCCCGCGCCCCTTGTTCTCCGGTGGCGGTCGCCTCGCGCACCACCTTGGTATGCAGCGGGCACGGGCATCGGGTCGGGAACTGATAGGGCTGCGCGCCGCGCTTGCGCTTCTCCAGCACCACATCGACGATCTGCGGGATCACGTCGCCGGCGCGCTGGATCACCACGGTGTCGCCGATGCGCAGATCCTTGCCGTCACGGATCGGCGCGCCGTCGCCGCCGATGCCCTTGATGTAATCCTCGTTGTGCAGCGTGACATTCTGCACGATCACGCCGCCGACGCCGACCGGCTCCAGCTTGCCGACCGGAGTGAGCGCGCCGGTGCGCCCGACCTGGATTTCGATGTCGCGCAGGATGGTGGTGGCGCGCTCGGCCGGAAATTTATGCGCGATCGCCCAGCGCGGGGTGCGCGACACGAAGCCCAGCCGCTCTTGCCAGTCGATGCGGTCGACCTTGTAGACCACGCCGTCGATGTCGTAGTCGAGATGCGAGCGCTCTTCCTCGATCGTGCGGTGGAAGGCGATGAGCTGTTCGACCGAATGGCAGAGCTTGGTCAGCGGATTGGTCCTGAAGCCGCAAGCCTCGAACCAGGCCACCATGCCCGATTGCGTATCGGCCGGCATCGCGCTCATCTCGCCCCAGCCATAGGCGAAAAAACCCAAGGGGCGCGACGCGGTGACGGCCGGATCCTTCTGGCGCAGCGAGCCCGCCGCCGAATTGCGCGGATTGGCGAAGATCGGTTCGCCCGCCGCCTTCTGCCGCTCGTTGAGCGCAAGGAACGCCTGCTTGGTCATGTAGACTTCGCCGCGGATCTCGCAGACCGCGGGGATGTTGCGGCCCTTCAGCTTTTGCGGCAGGTCGTGCAGGGTGCGGATATTGGCGGTGACGTCCTCGCCCTCGCTGCCGTCGCCGCGGGTCGCCGCGGTGACGAGTTCGCCGCGCTCGTAACGCAGCGACATCGACAGCCCGTCGATCTTCGGCTCGGCGACGAAATCGATGCGCTCGTCCTCCGGCAGCTTCAGAAAACGGCGGATGCGTGAGACGAAATCGGCGACATCCTGTTCGGCAAAGGCATTATCCAGCGAGAGCATCGGCACCGCGTGCCGGACTTTCCTGAAACCGCGCGCCGGCGCAGCGCCGACACGCCGCGACGGCGAGTCCTTTCGCACCAAGGCGGGAAAGCGCGCCTCGATCGCGGCATTGCGCTGGCGCAGCGCGTCGTATTCGGCATCGCTGACGGTCGGCGCATCCTCCTGGTAATAGCGCTTGTCGTGCTCGGCGATGAGTTTGGCGAGCCGCGCCAGTTCGGCCGCGGCCTGTTCCTCGGTCAGACTGTCGACGGGCGTGAGGGGGTAAGCGCGCTTGGCCATGGTACGATAACAGTCATTCCGGGCGCGCCGGAGGCGCGCTGGCGAGGGATAGTCCATTCTAACGCGGCGTCAAATGCCGTATGAATGAACCCGCAAGGGCGTCCACAGAGCGCCTGTCGGGAGCGAAACATGCTGCTGTATCCGCGGTCCAAGGACCGGCCATTCCACCTCGGGCCGTTCCCGCTGGAAAGCCTGCCGGCCGATCCGGACAGGATCGCGCGCGAGGCGGAGCGCCCGCACCGACCAAGGGGCGACGGCGCGCCGGGCGACAGCCGGCTCGCTGCGGCGGCCGATCATTACCGCGACATTTTCGCAACGTTCCTCGACGGAACCCCGAGTTCCGAGCAGGCGCCGGTCCCGAACGACCTGCAGCGCCGGAGCATCGACATCAAGGGCGCCGCCTATTTCCTCGATGCCTCGCAGGCCGGCATTTGCGAGCTTCCGGCCTCGGCGTGGCTTAACGGACAGGCGCGGCCGCCTCACAAAATCGCCATTGCGATCCTGGTCGAGCGTCCGCGTCTGCCCGAGCCGGACAATCCGGCGCGCGGCTGGATCGCGCCCGCAACGCATGCCATCGCCGACATGCGCGCCGCCGAAATCGCGGTCTGTCTCGCGGGCCATATCCGCAGCCTCGGCTTTTCGGCGCGCGCGCATATCGCGGGGAACAGCCTGCTCGATCTTGAAATGATCGCGGTCCTCGCCGGCACCGCCGTGCGCGATAGCGACGGTGCGCCCGTGCATCCCTATCTCGGGCGGAATTTTTCGATTGCCGCGATCGCGACCGATTACGCGCTCGCGACCGACACGCCGCTCGCGCAGGCCGCACTGCGTCGAGGCTTGATGCGGCGGCTCGCCGACTGGTGGGGCAAGGACGGCGCGCAATCGGGCCGCGAACGCGCGCGCAGGATGCGCCGCGCCACCCATCTCAGCCGCTACCCGATGGAGCAGGTCAAGCGCATCGACCGGCCGACCACGCTCATCATCGACGACGAAGTGCCCCGCGTGCCCAAGCGCGCGGCCTTTTTCCAGCGCGCGCTGCATGGCGATCTCGGCGACAAGGCCAAGGGCGAGCGCGGCCGCTTCGCGTTTAAGACGCCGCTGTCGCACAGCATGGTGCAGGTGATCCGCGCGCTGGTGCCGTTCCAGAACGGCGAAGTGGCGAACACCGCGACGCCGCATCCCGACCATGCTGCCAATGCCCGTGCGATCAAGTCGCTGTCCTATGCGCTCGGCGCGGATCTCACCGGCATCTGCGAGACGCCGCGCTATGCCTGGTTCTCGCACAGGGAGGACGGCAGCGAACTTCAGCCCTACCACCGCTATTCGGTCGCCATGCTGATCGACCAGGGCTACGACACCATGGAAGGATCGAGCGGCGACGACTGGATTTCCGGCTCGCAATCGATGCGCGCATACCTGCGCGGCGCGGTGATCGCCGGCATCATGGCGGAATTCCTGCGCGCACTCGGCTATTCCGCGCGCTCGCAGACCAATGCCGACAGCGACGTTTTGCATATCCCGATCATTCTCTGGGCGGGCCTCGGCGAACTCAGCCGGATCGGCGAACTGGTGCTCAATCCGTTCGTCGGACCGCGCTTCAAGTCGGTCGTCCTCACCACCGACTTCCCGATGCAGCCCGACCGGCCGATCGATTTCGGCCTGCAGACCTTCTGCGGCAATTGCCTTAAATGCGCGCGCGAATGCCCCTGCGACGCCATTCCGTTCGGCGGCAAGGTCATGTTCAACGGCTATGAGATGTGGAAGCCGGACGTCGAGCGCTGCACCCGTTACCGGCTCACCAATGCGCGCGGCTCGGCCTGTGGCCGCTGCATGAAGACCTGCCCGATCAACAAGGTGGTGGATGCCGACGGCGCATTGCTGACCCGCCTTGCGAGCTTTCTCGGCGTCAATGCCATGTGGCTCAAGCCGCTGATGGTGCCGATCGCCACCCGCATGGACGACTGGCTCGGCAACGGCAAGCGCAATCCGGCGAAGAAATGGTGGCTCGATCACGAGATCGTCGATGGCCGTGTCGTCGTACCCAAGGCAACCAACGAGCGCGACATCGATCCGGCGCGCAAAGTCGATCCGGCGCAGCAGAAAATGGCCTACTACCCGGCCAGCATGATGCCGGCGCCGAACGATCCATCGGCGAATGCGGTCGACCGCAAGGCGGCGATGGCGATGCGCGACATGCTCGAGACGCCGGATCAGGCTCGCGCCCGTGTTGCAGAAGGCGGCGCAACGCCCGCGATCTACCGGCCGACACCGCCCCGCGCGCTTGCCGGGGCCGGCGCTGACGGTGCGCCCGGCAACCCGTACAAATAAGGTCTACCCCGCGGCCCTGATCAGCCGCTCGGCGGCGGCGCGCGCCTCGTCGGTGATCTCGGCGCCGGCGAGCATGCGCGCGATCTCCTCGCGGCGGCGCTCGGCCGCGACTTCGCTGACCCGCGTCGCCACCCGCTTGCCCTTGTCAAGCGTATCCTTGGCAATAACGAAATGCCGGCTTGCGCGGGCTGCGACCTGCGGCGCGTGCGTCACCGCGATCGCCTGCACGCGCGTGGCGAGCTTGGCAAGCCGCATGCCGATGGCGTCGGCGACCGCGCCGCCCACACCGGTATCGATCTCGTCGAAGATCAGCGTCGGCGCCGAGCCCTTGTCCGCCAGCACCACTTTCAACGCCAGCAGAAAGCGCGCGAGTTCGCCGCCCGAGGCCACCTTCATCAATGGGCCGGGCCGCGTGCCGGGATTGGTCTGCACCCAGAATTCCACACGGTCGAAGCCATGCGCGCCCGCGCTGTCCGGGTCGCTTGCTATCGATGTCGAGAATACCGCGCGCTCGAGCTTGAGCGGCTTGATCTCGGTATTCACCGCCTTGTCGAGCTTCACCGCTGCCTTCTTGCGCGCTTCCGACAAGGCGGCCGCGGCTTTTCGAAACTGTGCATCGGTTTCAGCCGCAGCTTTTTCCAGCGCCGTGAGCTTTTCGGCGCCGGCATCGATCAGCGCCAGAGCCTCACCATATCGCTGCGCAAGCGCGGCAAGGCCGTCCACCGGCGTATTGTATTTGCGCGCCGCGGCGCGCAGCGCAAACAGCCGCTCCTCGATCCGTTCCAGCTCGGCCGGATCGTAGTTGGCGGCCTGCAGCGCCGCTTCCAGATGAGCCCGCGCTTCCTCGATCGCCGACAGGGCGGTGTCCAGCGCCTTCACTGCGGGGTCGGCCAAACCTGGCGCCTGCGCGCTCCGCCGTTCCAGCCTACGGATCGCGGAGGCAAAGCTCGGTACCGGTGAGGCATTGCCGGTCACCGCCTCATAGGCGTCCTGCAGATCGCCTGCGATCTTTTCGGCCTGCATCATCGCGGCGCGGCGCTCGGCCAGTGTGGTCTCCTCGCCCGCTT
>NZ_JBKBVB010000186.1:0-5195 GCF_046289595.1 Pseudorhodoplanes sp. | reverse complement strand
GAAATATCGAGGCCGATCTCGTCCATCACCGCGACCGCGAACGGATCGGGCTCTCCCGGTTTCACCCCGGCCGAGCCGGTATACATGCTCTTGCCGAACAGATGCCGGAACAGCCCCATCGCCATCGGCGAGCGGATTGAATTGAGCCCGCAGGCGAACAGAACCGACTGCGGTCTCGTTCCGGGCGCCATCGCGCGCTCAGCCTTTCCAGTGCAGGACGCAGATCAGCGTGAACAGGCGGCGCGCGGTGGCGAAATCCATCTCGACCTTGCCGTTCAGCCGCTCCTGCAGCAGCTTGGACCCCTCGTCATGCAGGCCGCGCCGGCCCATATCGATGGCCTCGATCCGGTCCGGCGTCGCGGTGCGGATCGCCGCGTAATAGCTGTCGCAGATCATGAAATAGTCCTTCACGATCCGCCGGAACGGCGACAGCGACAACAGATGCGCCACGACCGGCGAACCATCCGGCCGCCTGATGTCGAACACCAGACGATTGTCGGCCATCGCCAGATGCAGCGCATATTGGCCGGCTTCCTGCTCGACCGGATGAAAGACATTTTCCTCGATCAGGTCGTAGATCGCGACCGCGCGCTCATGCTCGATATCCGGCCCGGACCGGCCGATCGATTCCTCGTCGAGCGTGATCGCCACGAGCTTCGATGCGGAGGGCGTATCGGTCATCTCTTGTTCAATCGTATCGCCACCGAGCGCGCATGCGCGGCGAGCCCCTCCGCCTCGCCAAGCGCAATCGCGGCCGGTCCAAGCGCCGCCAGCTGGTCCGGCCCGCATTTGAGGATCGAGGTGCGCTTGACGAAATCGAGCACGCCGAGCCCCGACGAAAACCGCGCCGAGCGCGCCGTCGGCAGCACATGGTTCGAACCGCCGACATAATCGCCGATCGCTTCAGGCGTATACCCGCCGACGAAAATTGCGCCGGCATTGCGGATCTTGCCGATCAACGGCTCCGGATCGGCGGCAATCAGTTCGAGATGCTCGGGCGCCAGCGCATCGATGAGCGGGATCGCCTCGCCGAGGTCGCGCACCATGACCGTTGCGCCGAAATCGCGCCATGACGCACCGGCGATCTGCGCGCGCGGCAGCATCTTGAGCTGGGCCGCCACCGCCGTCTCCACATCCTGCGCGAGCCGCGGGTCGTCCGTGATCAGGATCGATTGCGCTGCCTCGTCGTGCTCCGCCTGCGCGAGCAGGTCGGCGGCGATCCAGTCCGGATTGCCGGTGCCGTCGGCGAGCACCAGCACCTCGGACGGCCCCGCGATCATGTCGATGCCGACCTTGCCGAATACCTGCCGCTTGGCCGCCGCCACATAGGCATTGCCGGGACCGACAATTTTGGCCACCGGCTTGATGGTCTGCGTGCCATAGGCGAGCGCCGCCACCGCCTGGGCGCCGCCGACGCGATAGATTTCGTCGACGCCGCCGAGCTTCGCCGCGGCGAGCACCAGCGGATTGATGACGCCGTCCGGCGCCGGCACCACCATCACGATGCGCGGCACCCCCGCCACCTTGGCCGGCACCGCATTCATGAGGACGGAGGACGGATAGGCCGCGGTGCCGCCCGGCACATAAAGGCCGACCGCCTCGATCGCGGTCCAGCGATGGCCGAGTTCGACGCCCAGCGCATCGGTGAAGCGATCATCCTGTGGTTTCTGGCGCAGGTGGAAGGCCCAGATCCGCTCGCGCGCCAGCGTCAGCGCCTCCAGCGCCTTCGGATCGCAGGCTTTTTCGGCCTGCGCGATGTCGTCCGGCGTGACCCGCAGGCCGAGGGCGCCGAGATCGACCCGGTCGAACCTTTTCGACAGGTCGATCAGCGCCTCGTCTCCGCGCGCCGCCACATCGGCAACGATCCCGCGCACCGCCGCGTCCACATCCGCGGACGCTTCGCGCTTGGTGGCGAGGAAGGCGGCAAAACGGGCGGCAAAGTCGGGACTGCGGCTGTCGAGACGGATCGGCATGGCGCCGTGATGGCGCGGGGAGGCAGGCCCGTCAACACCCGCTGTTGCCGGGTCCCGGCCAAGGCCCGATGATGGCTGCATGACCCATGCCGGTACGCTTCGCCCGGTCCTTGGCGACCAGATGTCCGACGGGCGGCTCCCCTCCCTGTCCGATTTGGACCCCGCCCGCGACGTGGTGCTGTTTGCGGAAGTGCGCGAGGAGGCATCGTACGTTCCCCACCATCGCCAGAAGATCGCACTGGTCTTTGCCGGCATGCGGGGCTTTGCCGAACGCCTGCGAAAAGCCGGCATCCAGGTGCGGTATGTGCGCCTCGACGATCCGGCCAATACCCACACCCTCACAGGCGAAATCGCGCGGGCCGTCGCGGCGGAAGGCAGCAGCCGGGTCGCCATCACCGAGCCCGGCGAATGGCGGCTGAAAGAAGCGTTCGAGGCTTTCGCCAAGAATGCAGCGATTCCGGTCGAGATCCGCGAGGACGACCGCTTCATCTGCTCGCACCATGCGTTCCGGGATTGGGCGAAAGACAAGCAGACGCTGCGGATGGAGAATTTCTACCGGCATATGCGGCGGCGCACCGGGCTTCTGATGGACGGCGATGAACCCGCCGGCGGCCGCTGGAATTTCGATGCGGAGAATCGCAAGCGGCTGCCGAAAGGCGCGGCGGCACCGGCGCGGAAATTCGTGGTTCCAAACACCATCGCGCGGCAAACGCTCGACGATGTGGCGCGCTGGTTTCCGGACGGCTTCGGTGCGCTCGATCCGTTTTCCTACGCCACGACGCCGCAGGAAGCCGAGCATCTGCTCGCAGCGTTCCTCGACGATATTCTGCCGGGCTTCGGCGATTATCAGGACGCCATGGCCAAGGGCGAGCCCTGGCTGTGGCATTCGGTTTTGTCGGCAAGCCTCAATCTCGGCCTGCTCGATCCGCTGGATGTCTGCCAGAGAGCGGAGGCGCGCTATCGCGCCGGACAGGCGCCGCGCAATGCGGTCGAGGGCTTCATCCGGCAAATTCTCGGCTGGCGCGAATTCGTCCGCGGCGTCTATTGGCTGCGCATGCCCGACTACAAGAAGCGCAACGCCCTGAACGCGAACCGCAAGCTGCCATGGTTCTACTGGTCCGGCGAAACCGATATGGCCTGTATCCGCGATGTGGTGCGGATCACGACCGACAATGCCTATGCGCACCACATCCAGCGCCTGATGGTGACCGGCAATTTCGCCATGCTGCTCGGCGTGCATCCCGACGCGATCAACGAATGGTACATGGCGGTCTATGCCGACGCTTACGAGTGGGTGGAGCTTCCGAACACCCACGGCATGGCGACCTTTGCCGATGGCGGCATTGTCGGCTCCAAACCCTATGCCGCGGCCGGCGCCTATATCAACAGGATGAGCGACTATTGCGGAAGCTGCCGCTACGACGTGAAGCAGCGGATCGGCGACGGCGCCTGCCCGTTCAATGCGCTGTACTGGGACTTTCTCGACCGCAACCGCAAGACGCTCGCCGGCAATATCCGTCTCGCCATGCCCTACAAATCGCTCGGCCGCATGAGCGATGCCGAACGCAAGGCCATTCGCGAACAGGCGGAACGCTGGCGCATCGCGTTTGGCGCCGTGCCGGGCTGATCCGGCTGGAGATCGTAGCGATCCATACGACAAGCCCCGCGCACGAACTCATCTTTCGATAGCAGGGGGCGAATTGAACACATCGCTGCGACAAAAGTTGCGGTGCGTTCGCGCTTCGGACTCTTTACAGACTCATTAACGTGGCTAATGTGCTTACATTGGATAAATCCAAAAAATGAGGGGTGGCCAAAGCCACCCCCCAAGTGCCGCTAGCGAACCCCTCAGAACGCCAGCAGAAGCTGCTCCGCCTTCCGGCGGGGCAGCGAGCGGCAGTGGGCGCACACCTGCTCCCACTGACCGAGCCGGAAGCGCACGTATTCACGAACGGCAACCGGCATGTGCACAGGACAGGAAAGCTTCATTGCTTTCTCTCCTTCTGCCAAAGACGGGGAAGGTCCCACGTCGCCCCGAGAGCGCCTTACGCGCCCCGCGGCCATAGTCAGGGCGCGGCGGTCGCGTCGAGGTGGCAGAAATCGTCCAGTGCGAATCGCAAATTAGCACGGAACCGAGCTTCTTTGGACTCGTTACGATTGAAAATTCAGTGGCTTGCGTGGGTTATGGGGATAGTCGATTTTGTACTGGAAGTTGCTCGGTCTTCGTGACCGAAGCTTCCCGCACCTGATTCGATCACGCCACCTGCTGGTCGCGGATCGCGACTGCGGCTTCGAGATCGACCGACACCAGCTGGGACACGCCGCGCTCGGCCATGGTCACGCCGTAGAGCCGGTTCATTCGCGCCATGGTGATCGGGTTGTGCGTGATGATGATGAAGCGGGTTTCGGTCGAGCGGGTCATCTCGTCGAGCAGGTCGCAGAACCGCTCCACGTTATGATCGTCGAGCGGCGCGTCGACTTCGTCCAGCACGCAGATCGGCGACGGGTTGGTGCGGAACACCGCAAAAATCAGCGCCATCGCGGTCAGCGCCTGCTCGCCGCCCGAGAGCAGCGACAGCGACTGCAGTTTCTTGCCGGGGGGCTTCGCCATGATTTCGAGCCCGGCCTCCAGCGGATCGTCGCTCTCGATCAGCCGCAACTCGGCCTCGCCGCCGCCGAACAGCTTGGTGAACAGGTCCTTGAAATGGGCGTTGACCACCTCGAACGAGGCAAGCAGCCGCTCGCGCGCCTCGCGGTTGAGATTCTGGATGCCCTGGCGCAGCCGCTTGATCGCCTCGACCAGATCGTCGCGCTCGGTCACGAGCGACGTATGCTGCGTCTCGACCTCGCCCAGCTCTTCCTCGGCGCGCAGGTTGACCGCACCCAGCCGTTCGCGCTCGCGCCGCAATTTCTCGAGATCGGCCTCGACTTCGGATACGTCCGGCAGCACCGCGCCTTCGCCGATCTCGGCAAGCGCCGCGACGGCCTGGGGCTCGACTTCCAGCATCTCGCGGATTTCGTGCTCGATATCGGACAGGCGGCGCTTGGCGCCTTCGCTGCGCTCCTCGGAGCGGCCAAGCTGTTCGCGCGCGGCCGAAAGCGCTTCGAGCGCCGCCCGCGCGGCGCTGTTGGCGGCGGTCGCGGCCTTTTCGCCCTCGGCAAGGCGATCGCCCGATTCGCGCTTTTCGCTCTCCGCAATCTGCACTTCGCCGAGCAGCGCGA
>NZ_JBKBVB010000038.1:0-35407 GCF_046289595.1 Pseudorhodoplanes sp. | reverse complement strand
CCGATGGCCGTCCCGGCAGCCGCGATGGAAATTCTGGAACAGCGCGCAGGCGAAGCGGCGCAGCTTCTCAAGCTGCTCGCCAACGAAACCCGCCTGCTCATCCTCTGCCGCCTCGTCGCAACTGGCGAAATGTCCGTCAACGCAATCGTCGCGGCGGCGGGTCTTGGGCAATCGGCCGTCTCGCAGCATCTTGCGAAACTGCGTGAAGACAATCTCGTTGCGACCCGCCGGGACGGCCAGACCATCTACTACCGCATCGCGGATGAGAACGTCGCCCGGATCATCGCTGTGCTGAAGGATATCTACTGCCGCGACTGAGCACGGCGTTGACCTAACGCAAGACAGTAAGGAATCGACATGACAGCATTGACTCTCATCTCCCCGCAGCGCGCCGCCGAACTGATGCGCGAGGGCGCCGTCCTCGTGGACATCCGCGAGCGCGACGAGCATGCCCGCGAGCGCATCGAAGGCGCGCGGCATCATGCGCTGTCGTTGCTCGACCGTGAGCATCCGGCAAGGCCCGGCGACGACGTCCTGATCTTTCATTGCCGGTCCGGTGCGCGGACGACGCAAAACGCCCCGCAACTTGCAAAAGGTGTCCCGGCAGGCGTCGAGACCTATGTGCTCGACGGCGGCATCGAGGCCTGGAAAAAGGCCGGCCTCCCGGTCACAGTGGACCGCAAGGCGCCGCTGCCGATCATGCGGCAGGTCCAGATCGCGGCCGGCAGTCTTGTCGTCCTCGGCACCGTGCTAGGCGCGACGGTTTCGCCGGGCTTCTATCTGCTCGCCGGCTTTGTCGGTGCCGGCCTCGTCTTCGCAGGCGTCACCGGATTCTGTGGCATGGCGAACGTGCTGGCGCTGATGCCCTGGAACCGGCAGCCGACCTCATCCGCGGCCTGAACCCGCTCACCTCGGGTGAAAAGCAGATGATCCAATCCATTGCCGCGATTGCGTCGGGCAGCCTTGTCGGCCTGTCGCTCGGCCTGATCGGCGGCGGCGGCTCGATCCTGGCGGTGCCGCTCTTGATCTACGTCGTCGGCATGCCGTCGGTGCATGCCGCGATCGGCACCAGCGCGGTCGCGGTCGCCGCCAGCGCCGCGGTCAGTCTGATCGGTCATGCGCGTGCGAACAACGTACGCTGGCCGTGCGCGATCGCGTTTGCGCTGGCCGGCATTGCCGGAGCTGCTGCCGGCGCCCAGCTCGGAAAGATGATGGATGGCGCAAAATTGCTGGCGCTGTTCGGCGCGCTGATGATCGTGGTCGGCGCGCTGATGCTGCGGCCGCGCAAGGGCGGCACCGATGCCGGTGTCAAGCTCGACCGCACAAGCGCACCGCGCCTCCTGCCCCTGCTTACCGCGACCGGATTTGGCGTCGGATTGCTCTCCGGGTTTTTCGGGATCGGCGGCGGCTTTCTGATTGTGCCAGGTCTTATCGGCACCACCGCCATGCCGATGCTGGACGCGATCGGCTCGTCGCTGGTGTCGGTCACGCTGTTCGGCGCAACAACGGCGACCAGCTACGCGCTGGCCGGTCTGGTCGAATGGCGGATCGCCGGCCTGTTCGTGCTCGGCGGCGCAGCAGGCGGCATCGCCGGCTTGCTGCTGGCGCGCAAGCTCGCAAGCCAGAAGCGCGCCCTCACCTATGTGTTCTCGGCGGTCGTGATCGCCACCGGGCTTTACGTCGTAACCACCTCGCTGATGCGCTGGACGTAAGTCATTGCACTGCTGCATGGCTCGCCATGCGATCCGGCCGCATCGCTTCAAATCGCTTCGGCCTACGGGAACAACGCGACCTGATCGATTCCCATGGTCTCGGGGTATCCCATCATCAGGTTCATGTTCTGGATCGCCTGGCCCGATGCGCCCTTCACCAGATTGTCCAGCGCCGAGACGATGATAGCCCGCCCGGGCACCCGATCCTTCGCGACGCCGATAAATGTCCAGTTCGAGCCGCGGACATGCCGGGTTTGCGGCGTCTCTCCAAACGGCAGCACATGGACAAAGTCCGCCTTCTCGTAAAACTTTAAAAGTATCTCATGAAGGTCTTCCGGGGTCCGCCCGCGCCGGCCCTGCACGTAGATGGTCGACAGGATGCCCCGGTTCATCGGCACGAGATGCGGGGTGAAGCTGACGATGACCTCCTTACCGGCGGCCGCCGAAAATTCCTGATCGAGTTCGGCCATATGCCGGTGTCCACCCACGCCATAGGCGTGGAAGCCCTCCGACACTTCGGAAAACAGCATCGCCTCTTTCGCCGAGCGCCCTGCCCCGGTCATGCCGGACTTGGCATCGATCACGATGCCCTCGGTCTCGATCGCCTTGTTCTTCAGAAGCGGCACCAGCGGCAGCTGCGCACAGGTGGTGTAGCAACCGGGATTGGCGACCAGCCGCGCCTTTTTGATCTCGCGCTTGTGGATTTCGGCAAGTCCGTAGACCGCTTCGGTTTGCAATTCGGGCGCATGGTGTTCGTGCCCGTACCATTTCGCATAAGCTGCCGTATCGCTCAGCCTGAAATCAGCGGAGAGATCGACGACTTTGGTTTCCGGCGCTTCGGTCAGCAATTGCTTCAGCACCTTCTGCGTCGTCGCATGGGGCAGCGCACAGAACACGAGATCGAGCCTCTGCGCCTTCCAGTCCAGCCCCTCGATCGAGACCAGCGCCGGAAGCTCGAACGGGGAGAATTGCGGAAACACGTCGCGCATCGCCTGCCCGGCCTTGCGGTCGGCGGTGAGGAGCGCGATCTCGGCGCGCGGATGTCGAATGAGCAAGCGCACAAGCTCCGACCCGGTATAACCGGACGCACCCAGAACGCCGATCTTCGCTTTGGTCGCCATGTGTCTCTCCGCGCGCGGGGCGGCATGTTTCGCCGCCGGGTTCTTAAGTCGCCGGCTGAGCCTTGGAAAGCGCGGATTTCGGTGAATGCCGCGGCTCCGAAGGCTCGCGGCAGGGATAAGATCAGGCGAACAGACCTCTCCCGGCCGCGAAGGCGGCACGGCGGCGAGGCAATGTTGCGGGCCTGACGGTCATGATGCCGCCATATAGGCGGCGACAGTCTCACGGTCAATTCACAGCCCTAAGAATCCGTCCGTGAGGCATTGGACTTTCGATCGTCGCCGGCTTGTCGTATTGGACTTCAGATGAGTCCCGTCGTCACCATGTTGCGGCTGTGCTTCGTCGTCCTGTTCGGGGCGATGAGCCTCACGCATGGTCCGATCATGACATTTTCTGCCACCCATTCGGCTGGCGCGGTCGAGCATCTGCACGCCACCCCCTCCAGCGAAGCCGATCCGGACTGCCACGAGGACGGGACTGCGGGCGCAAAGCATGCAACGTGCAATGCGTTTGGCTGCTTGATTGCGGTCGAGCCCCTGCCAATGACGGCACGCGCGCTGACGCCTATCCTGTTTGCCGTGATGGCTGCCGCGCCGGCAAAAGCACCCGATCCGCTCGGACGCGTCCCCGCTCTGCCGCCGCCGCGAACTCAAGGCTGACCGTTCGCCAGAACGAACCCGCGCACGCCGCAGGCGACGCGCATCATTCAGCTTTGGAGATACCCATGAGAACGACATTGATCGCTGGTCTGACGGCCGGTACCCTTGCTCTCGGCACCGCCCTCGCCTTTGCGCAATCGCACCACCACGGTCATGGTTCGCATCAACAGCCCGCTGCCGCCGCCGACCACGCCGCCCACAGCAGCAAGCCGAAAGGCGACACCGGGCCGTCAAGCCTCGCCTTTCATGCCATCAACACCAAGATGCACGAGGGCATGGACATCGAGTTCACCGGCAATGCCGATATCGACTTCGTTCGCGGCATGATCCCGCATCATCAGGGCGCGGTCGACATGGCGAAGACGGTGCTCGCCTTCGGCAAGGATCCCCAGATCCGCAAGCTCGCCGAGGAGATCATCAAGGCGCAGGAAAGCGAAATCGCGCTGATGCAGGCCTGGCTGAAGCAGAACGCAAAATAGGCTGTTTTGAACGCGCGACCGCCCGGCGCATATGCCGGGCGGTGGTCATGCGCCCATCTCACGCCGCCGGGATGAAGCGGTAGCCGCTGCCGCGCTTCTCGATTCGGCCCAAGGCCGGAAATGGCAGGTGGTAGCCGGACATCGGCAACTTCTCGACCGCCAGCATATCGTAGAGCTTTCGGCGCGTCTGAACCGCCATGGGCCCGTCCATATCGCCGCCTCCGAACCAGTCCGGATGGCGCACAAAGACCGAGGCGATACCCGACGTCACATCGGCCTGCACCAGAAGCGTGTCTGCACCCGACGCAATGACGAACGATGTGTGGCCGGGCGTATGTCCGGGCGTCGCCATTGCGGTGATGCCCGGCGCGACCTCCATTCCATCGGTAAACTTGGCCAGGTTCCTACCGGGGATCGCACCGAACACGCGCCGCACATTGTTGTGCGCGTTGCGCAGGTTCGACCCTTCCTCCGCCTTGTTCATGTTGACGTCGTCGAGCCAGTAATTCCATTCGTCAAGCGGTACCTTGATCTCGGCATTGGGAAATGCCGGCCTATCCTCCAGCGTAACCAGCCCGCCGATATGATCGCCATGGAAATGCGAGACGATGACGGCATCGATCTGTTTCGGCTCGATCCCGGCCGCGGCGAGCCGCTGCGCGGTCAACCCGGTGCCCACCGACAACGTTCTCGGGCCGTTGCCGGTATCGATCATGACCAGCCTGCCACCGGTTCTCACCAGCAAGGGATGGAACACCCGGGCGATCTGGTCGCGCGCAAGACCGTCGGCGGCCAGCGCGTCCTGGAATTGCTCGAGGCTGGCGCTGCGGGTCGGACTGGCTGTGAGCTTGACGCGCCGCACACCGTCGAGGATCGAGATGACCTCGATGTCGCCGATCTTGAAGCGCTGCGTGCCATCGAGAGCCGCAGGTGCGGTCTGCGCGGCTGACCGACGGGTCTGAAGCGCACCCGAAACCGTGATGGCGGCAGAGCCGGCCAACATCTCACGTCGCGACAGTTTCGCCATAGCACCATCCGTGGTTGAAAAAGCAAAAAGGCCGCCCTCGCGGGCGGCCTTTATAGGCTCACGTGTCAGATCGTCGGGCTCCACGGCACTGGCACTTCGCGATACCCCGTGCCGGTCTTCTCGATGAAGGCGACGGCCGGGAACGGAAAATGGAAGCCCTGCACCATGGTCCGGTCGGCCGCGAGCATATCATAGGTCTTGCGCCGGGTGGCTTCGGCCTGATCGGGAATCTGGTCGAACATCAGGTGCCAGCCGGGATTGCGCACGAACAGGAACGGCACGTTCGCCAGGTCCGCCTGCACGAATACGCTCTTGCCGCCCGACGAAATCACATGCGAGGTGTGGCCGATCGAATGGCCGGGCGTTGCCACGGCCGTGATGCCCGGCACCAACTCCTTGCCGGCCGCATACGGCTTCACCTGCTTCTTGACGCTCTCGTTGCCGAAGACGCGGCGATTGTTCTTGAACAGGCCCTCCATCCGCTGATTGCCGGTGGCTTTGCTCATCTCGCCATCGTCCATCCAGAACTTGTATTCGGAGTCCGGCACCAGAATTTCGGCATTGGCAAAAGCCAGCGTGCCGTCCGGCAACAATAGGCCGTTCACGTGGTCGGGATGGAAATGCGAAATGATAACGGTGGACACGTCCTTGCGGTCGATGCCGGCCGCCGCAAGATTACGGTTCAGCTGTCCGGCCGCGCCCTTGCTGTTGGTGAAATTCTGCTCGCCGGTGCCGGTATCGATCAGGGTTGTCTTGCCGCCGTTGCGCACGACCACGGCCGTATACGGAATGGCCATCTGGTCTGCTTCCATGAAGGCGGCCGTCAACGCCTTGTTGACCTCGTCACGCTTGACATTGGCGACAAAGTTGTCCGGAAACTTGAAGCGGTTTATCCCGTCGGTGACAGCGGTCACTTCGATATCGCCGACCTTGTAGCGGTACCAGCCCGGGGCCTGCTGGCCGGCGGCGCCTTGCGCATTGGCAGCCGTCGTCAGCGAAAGACCGCCAAGCGCTGAGGCCGCGGTCACGGTTGCGGCGCCGGCCAGAAGATTGCGGCGCGATAGGTCGATCATGATGTCCTCCCTGAATTGCGTCACCGGACTTCCCGCTCGCCGGTTCAGCCACAATTGAAAGCATAGCCGAGCCGGATGCCGGTTGAAACCGACCCCCTTGCCCGCTCTGCAATGGCCACTGAAACACCGCGGAGCAGTCGGTATTCCCCTTTTACATATTTTCGGCTCGCGAAAATCCGCCATTGCGGCCGCGCCACGACGCCGCACGTGAGGCGCTGATGATGTTACACGGCTCTCAGTCGATGTCCGCAATATTCGTGAAATAGTGATCGATGTAGTTGGTCTTCAGGTAGCGATAGCCCAGCCGCGCGAACAGAGCTTTCAGCTCCTCGAAGCGGTCGGAATAAAGCTCGACCTGAAGATAACAGCGATTGTCGCGCAAGGTCCGCTCCATCCCGGCGAGCGCATGAAATTCGGAGCCTTCGACATCCATCTTCACCAGAATGGTATTGCCCGAGAGCGAAAATACATCGTCGAAACGGATCTGGCGCACCCGATGCTTCGCAACGCCCGGCGCTTCTTCCGGGGGCTTGTCGGGATGGGCAACCCAGGACTCGCCGCGATTGTGCGGGCCTGCTTCCATCAGCACGACCTCTCCCGCCTTGTCGCCAACGGCGTCCTCGACCACACGGATCCGATCCTGCAATCGGTTTGCCGCGATATTGGCGAGGAGCCGCGCACGATTGCCGGGGTCCGGCTCGAAGGCCACGATCTCGCCGCCGAGATTTTTCGTCGCCAGCATGATCGAGTAGACGCCGGCATTGGCCCCGATGTCGAAAAAGCAATCGACGCGATGGCTGCGGCAGACCGCCGCGAAGTCTTCCAATTGCTCGGCCTCCCAGATCGCATTGATGGCAATCTCGCGGTCGATCAGATCGGTGGTATCGACCACAAAGCGCGCGCCTTGCGCACGGGCGACATAGGGAACCCGGCCAAGGCTGCGCATCGCATGATCGTAAAGGCTGCGCGCCTGGCGTTCGATGGCTCCGATCGGATGACGAAAGGTATTCATCGCAACCATTGCCATGAAAGCCCGGTCAGTGGAACCAGGTGGCGAGACCGAGCCACTTCGCGATGCCCATGCCGAAATCGCCGAAGGCGAGCAGCACATAGGCCCACACCATGGCCGACGTCACATTGGCGAACTGGAATTTCCAGTAATGCATTTCCAGGATGCCGGCGACCAGCGGCACCGTGGCGCGCAGCGGCCCGAAAAACCGGCCGATGAAAATCCCGAGGATGCCCCATTTCTCCATGAAGGCATGGCCGCGCGGCATCATGTCGGGATGTCGCGAGAACGGCCATATATGCGCGATGCGGTGCTTGAAATAAAACCCGATGGAATAGGAAACCCAGTCGCCGGCGGCGGCGCCGGCGGCCGCGGCGAGCCAGATTGGCCAGAACGAGAGGCCGGAGGCATTGATCAGGGCGCCGATCCCGACCAGCAGCGCCCAGGCCGGGATGACGAGCGACAGGAAGGCCAGCGACTCGCCGAAAGCCAGGAGGAAGACGATAGGAAATGCCCACCAGTGGTTCTGGCGGACAAACTCGATGACGATCTGGGAATATTCCTGCATCCGTTTCGTGACAGGCGGCGGGGGCCATGGTCTAGCCCGGCCCGGCCCTATGTTCCAGCGCCCCGAGCGGTAAAATCGTGAGCTACATCGTTACTTTTCAGGGATTTGGCCCCGCCAGGGCAGTTTGGAAAGCCGCCCGCCATACCACCGTGGCATAGTGAGACCAACCGCGATTCGCGATCAAGAGCATCAATCGACACACCCGATCATGGCGAAAACCACCAAGCCGGCCCGCACCGTCAACAAGAACGCCAAGGCCGAGAAAAGGACGCATAAGAGCGCCGACCTGTTCGCCGCCGCTGCGCCGGCGAAGCAGGCCGCTGCGGCCCGCGGCGGCGCTGCACGCAGCGGTGGAGCCGATGGCGGCTATACCGCCCACCATATCGAGGTGCTTGAAGGCCTCGAACCCGTCCGCCGCCGGCCCGGCATGTATATCGGCGGCACCGACGAGAAGGCGCTGCACCACCTGTTCGCCGAAGTCATCGACAATTCGATGGACGAGGCGCTCGCCGGCCACGCCACCTTCATCGAGGTGCATCTGGGCGCCGACGGCTGGCTCTCCGTCACCGACAACGGGCGCGGTATCCCGGTCGACCCGCATCCGAAATTCCCGAAAAAGTCGGCTCTCGAAGTCATCATGTGCACGTTGCACGCGGGCGGCAAATTCGACTCGCAGGTCTATGACACCTCGGGCGGCCTGCACGGCGTCGGCGTGTCGGTCGTCAACGCGCTGTCTGAAAAGATGGAGGTCGAGGTCGCGCGCGGCCAGCAGCTCTACAGGATGACCTTTTCGCGCGGCACCCCCAAGGGCGGACTGGAAAAGCTCGGCAAGGTAAACAACCGCCGCGGCACCACGGTGCGCTTCAAGCCCGACCCGCAGATTTTCGGCGACAAGGCGAAATTCGATCCGGCGCGGCTGTTCAAGATGACGCGCGCCAAGGCCTACCTGTTCGGCGGCGTCGAGATCCGCTGGTCCTGTGACGCATCTCTCATCACCGACGACACGCCCGCCGAAGCCGTGCTGCATTTCCCGGGGGGCCTGCAGGACTATCTCGCCGCCTCGATCGAAAAGGCGACGCGCGTGCATCCCGACATCTTCGCAGGCGGCTCGGAGAAGAAAGGCGCGCGCGGCTCTGCCGAATGGGCGGTTGCGTTCGTTGCCGACATCGACCCCTTCGTCTCCTCCTACTGCAACACCATCCCGACCCATGACGGCGGCACCCACGAGACCGGCCTGCGGACCGCCCTGTTCAAGGGGCTGCGCGACCACGCCGCGCGCGTGAATCAGGAAAAGCGCGCCGCGGTCATTACCTCGGACGACGTCATGGCCGGCTGCTGCGCCATGATCTCGGTGTTCATCCGCGAACCGGAATTCCAGGGCCAGACCAAGGACCGGCTCGCAACACCCGAAGCCGCACGGGTGGTCGAGCAGGCGATCCGCGATCCGTTCGATCACTGGCTCGCCGGCAATCCGACGCAGGCGAACAAGCTGCTCGACTTTGTGATCGAGCGCGCTGAAGAACGCATCCGCCGCCGTCAGGAGAAGGACGTTGCGAGAAAAAGCGCCGTGCGCAAGCTCCGCCTGCCCGGCAAGCTCGCCGACTGCACCAACACCGCGGCGCAGGGTTCGGAAATCTTCATCGTCGAGGGCGACAGCGCCGGCGGCTCGGCCAAACAGGCGCGCGACCGCGCATCACAGGCGGTGCTGCCCTTGCGCGGCAAAATTCTCAACGTCGCCTCTGCCGGCAAGGACAAGCTGGCGCAGAACCAGCAGCTCGCCGATCTGATCCAGGCGCTCGGCTGCGGCTATGGCAGCCATTATCGCGAGCAGGATCTTCGCTATGACAAGGTCATCGTGATGACCGACGCCGACGTCGACGGCGCCCATATCGCCTCGCTCCTCATCACCTTCTTCTACCGGCAGATGCCGAAGCTGATCGAGGACGGCCATCTCTATCTTGCCGTCCCGCCCCTCTACCGGCTGTCGCATGGCGGCAAGACGTTCTATGCGCGCGACGACAAGCACAAGGAGGAGCTCCTGAAGAAGGAATTCCACGTCAATGCCAAGGTCGAGGTCGGCCGCTTCAAGGGGCTGGGCGAAATGATGGCGAACCAGCTCAAGGAAACCACGATGGACCCGAAGAAGCGCACGCTTTTGCGGGTGACGCTCGAGGACGCAGCGCGCGCGGCTACGGCAAAGTCCGTTGATCAGCTGATGGGCACCAAGCCCGAAGCGCGCTTTGCCTTCATTCAGGAGAAGGCGGAATTCGCCAGCGAGGACTTGCTGGACGTTTAGTGGCCCTTCGTTCCGTTGAAGACATGTGCGGGTCAAGCGGGCGCATACAGCGTGAGATCAACAGCACGATCGCAAGCCGCACAATAAACAGCCAGATCTCGCGCATCGGCACTTGCAGCCGCGATCGAGCGCGGCGATGCAGGCTGGGAAGCGCGCATTGCGGAAGCGATGGAACAGCCCGCGCGAACGCCGTTGCCGAAATCCGCAAAAAACGCGGGGTGAGACACTCACCCCGCGTCAGGTTGAAGCGGCACGTCTTGTCTTGATTATCCCGGCACCGCCCTTTCCGCTTTTTGTGTTTGCGCCTAGTTCCCGAATTTCAGATTGCCGGCCTTGATCACGTCGGACCACATCTTCTGTTCGCTTGCGATCAGCTTGGAGAAATCCTCGGTCCCCATACCGGTTGGCCGCACCGCAAGCCCGCGCAGCTTGTCGCGTACCTCGGTCTGCGTGATGACCGCGCTCAGCTCCTTGTGCAGTTTTTCGACGATCGGCTTCGGCGTCCCGGCCGGCACGAAGAAGCCGCTCCACAGGCTCACATTCACGTCGGGAAAACCGGCCTCCGTCATGGTCGGAACATCCGGCAGATCGGGGAAGCGTTCCTTGGCGAGCACGGCAAGGGCGCGCAACTTGCCGCCCTGGACCTGCGGCATCATCGGCGGCGGATCGACGATGGTCATGGCGGCATCCCCGGAAATCACCGCGAGAATCGACTCGCCCGAGCTCTTGTAGGGAATGGCGGTGCCGTTGGCGCCCGACTTCATCTTGAAGAGTTCGGACGGAAGCGTGAAGGCCGGAGACGAGGTCGCGTAATTCGCTTTCCCGGTATTGGCCTTGGTCCATTCCACCAGCTCCCTCGCGGTCTTGGCCGGATGATTGGCGGACACCGCCAGGAACAGCGGGAAGTCCCCGATCTTGGTCACCGGGATGAAGCTCTTGAGCGTGTCGTAGTCGGTCTTGAAAATCAGCGGACCGATCGCCATCGCGCCGCTGGCGCCGACCAGGATCGTGTAGCCATCCGCAGGCTCCCGCGCCACAAACTCGGCCGCGGTGCGGCCACCCGCTCCCGGCTTGTTCTCGACCACCACGGTCCAGCCGGTACGCTTCTGCAATTCGTTCTGGATCAGCCGCGCGAAAATATCGTTGCCGCCGCCGGCCGCAAATCCGACGACCATGCGGATCGGCTTGGTCGGAAACGATGCTGCCGGATCCTGTGCAAATGCTGGGCTTGCGGCAAATGCGAGCGCCACAAGTCCGAGCGACGCCCGAAGGCCCCACCCTGTTGCCATGCGAACCTCCCTTGCAGGCCTTGTCTTGCGGCGATGACGCCGAGCGGCCGTTGCGAGTCGCACCATAGCGGTGCGACGGCGCGAGGCGCAAGTTAAGGTATTCGCCGGCAAACGCGGGGACGGCGCGTCGTCACCCGATGGGCAGGCCGGTATATTGCTCTGCGAGCGAGGTTTGCGCCGCACGCGAGTGGGCGATGTAATCGAGCTCGGCCAGCTGCCTGCGGCGGTCGAACGGAACTTCGTCGGGGAAGACGTGGAAAATCTGCGTCATCCACCAGGAAAAGCGCTGCGCCTTCCACACCCGTTCCAGGCAGGTCTTCGAATAACCCTCCAGCAGCTCGGTCTTTTTCATCTTGTAAAAAGCGTCGAGCGCGCGCGCCAGCATGCGTACATCGGCGAGCGCCAGGTTCATCCCTTTGGCGCCGGTCGGCGGCACGATATGGGCGGCGTCGCCCGCAAGAAACAGTCGTCCGGTCTGCATCGGCTCGCAGACGAAGCTGCGCATCGCGGTGACGCCTTTTTGGAGGATCGGGCCTTCCTGCAATTTGCGGGTGCCGCCGAGCCGGGTATGCAGCTCGTCCCAGATCCGGTCGTCCGGCCAGTTTGCCACGTCCTCGTCGGGCTCGACCTGGATATAGAGCCGCGCCAGCGTGGGCGAGCGCATGGTGTAAAGCGCAAAGCCGCGGTCGTGATAGGCGTAGATCAGCTCGTCGTCCGGCGGCGGCGATTCCGACAGAATGCCGAGCCAGCCGAAGGGATATTCACGGTCGTAAAAGGTCAGCGCACCGGCCGGAAAGGCCGGGCGACAGATGCCGTGGAAGCCGTCGCAGCCGGCGATGAAGTCGCAATCGATACGCTGATCCTTGCCATCGTGGCGGAACGTGATCGACAGCTTGTCGGTGCCGATATCGTGGACCCTGGTGTCGTCGACCTCGAAGATGATCTGCCCGCCATCGCCAAGCCGCTGCGCCACCAGATCCTTCACCACTTCCTGCTGGCCGTAGATCGTGATGCCCTTGCCGACGAGCTTGCGGAAATTGAGGTGATGGGCCTCGCCGTTGAAGCAAAGATAATTGCCGTCGTGGAACATGCCTTCTTTTTGCATGCGCGCGCCGACCCCGGTCTCGGTCAGCATGTCCGCGGCCCATTGCTCGATCAGTCCGGCCCGGATGCGCTGCTCAATATAATCGCGGCTGCGACTTTCGACGATGATTGAGTCGATCCCGTTGAGATGCAGAAGATGCGACAGCATCAGCCCGGCCGGGCCCGCGCCAACAATTCCAACCTGTGTCCGCATTTGAAATATTCGATCCCGTGACGGCTTTTGCGCGGTGTTAGCCGGGTTCGCGGGAGCGGCAAAGGTCTTTTTGCCGGATCGGCTGGACGATCAGCGCGCTGGCTACCTGTTCCCGCGCGGATCGGCGCGGAACGTTTTCACCTCCGAGGTGGTACCGTCGCGATAGGTCAATTCGACCGACATCACCTTGGTATTGGGCGGCAGTTTCATGTAGGGCTGCGCGCTCGACGGGATTGCGGACGGGTTGCGCGGATCGCAGGGCGGCATTGCGAGCTTCTGATCCGGCACGGTGGAATCGATGCCGATCTTCACCTCGCGGATCGCGCAGCGATACGAGACGAGGTGCGTATAATACACCATCAGTCCGTTGAACTGGCGGAAGGACAGCCAGCTGCCGGAGGTCATTTCCAGAATCTCGCGCTGGCTCCTTTCCAGCGCGCCGCCCGGATCGAACTTGATCGGAAAAGGCTCGGCCCATTCGCCGCGGGCATCGGCGTAGCGGACATAGATCGTGCCTTCGGGCGTGTCGGCGTCGAGCTGGATCGACGGATTGGGCATGCGCTTGCGCGTGCGCGGATCGAGCGTGTTGAGATGACCGGTTTCCCGGAAAGCGCCGCTCTCCCCGAACCGCCACGAAATCGCGGTCACTGGATCGGCGAAAGAGAGCGTCACCGACCAGCCGGCATTGTGGCGCATGAAGCTTGCGAGCGGCGCGTTCAGTTGCTCGGGTTCACTTCGCTGCGGCAGGGGCGATGGCTGCACCGGCGTCACTGCGGCGACCTGCTGCGGGATGGTCTCCTTGGCCTTGGCCGGATCGAGCGTGCCGTTCAGCACCACGTCGCCGACAATCTCGTCGTAATAGGCCGGCCGCTGATTGTGCCTGGCCTTGCGGGCAAGAGCGGTGACGCTGGCCTGGGTACGCTTGGCCACCTGAACGAGCGACAGCCCCGGTGTCTCCAGTTCCTTGACGAAGAAGCGGGTGAATACCGAATTCGGATCCTTGTCGTCGTCAGAGATATAATCGAGGGCGGTTTGGTTTTCCGACGCCGAATAGATGACGAAGGCGCCCTCCTCGCTCATTGCTGCAAGGCCGCCGCCGCTGCCCCGCACGCTGCGGGTCCCGGCGCGCTCGAACGGATTGTTGCGGCAGGCGTCGAGCACCACAATGGTGGTGCGGGCGCCCTTGTTCCTCACCCGTTCCATGATGCGGCGCGCCAGGAACGAATTCTCGTGGACCTTCTCCTCCTCGCCGTCGAGCGCCAGCGGAATGTCGGTCGGCAGAAGATAATTCTCGCCCCTGATCTGGAAGCCATGGCCGGCGAAGAAGAAAAAGGCGGTGTCGCCGGGACCGAGCGCGCGCTCGAAAGCGGTGAGGCGGTCGCTCATGCCGCGACGGTCCTGATTGGTGGCGGCGATGACCTGGAAGCCCAGCCCCTTGAGGGTCTTTGCCATCCGCTCGGCGTCGTTGGCGGCCTTCCGCAACGGGGTAACATTCCGGTAGCTGTCGTTGCCAATGACCAGTGCGACGCGCTTCCCGGCCATGGCCGGCGAGACCGTCAGCGCGGGCCCGAGCGCAAGCCCGAATGCGGCAAGGAACATAATCCTCGATAGCATCGATCCCCCTTCTTCCGCCAGACCGCCGCCTCGGTGCGTCACTGTCGCACGGCGCGGCGTTGAAGT
This sequence comes from Pseudorhodoplanes sp., assembly GCF_046289595.1. Lineage (GTDB taxonomy): Bacteria > Pseudomonadota > Alphaproteobacteria > Rhizobiales > Xanthobacteraceae > Pseudorhodoplanes. The sequence continues at coordinate 21,199 of NZ_JBKBVB010000038.1, read as the reverse complement.
TCAAATGCTTGAACCGGCACAAGAGCCAAGCGAATTGTGACGCTGCGGAATCGCAGGTATCAATGACAATGTGTTCGATCACAGTGAAGTCACGAAGGCGGGAGGAAAAAATATGAAAACCGGAATGCGTTTGGTGCGGTCTGCGTGGCTGCTGCTGGCCGCAGCGGCGATTGCCCTGCCGCTACTTGGCGATGGCGCACAGGCCCAGACGCCAGCCCAGACTTGGCCCCAGCGTCCGGTCAAGTTCGTGCTGCCGTTCGGCGCAGGCTCCGCCACCGACGTCGCCGCACGTTTGATGACCGACAAGCTGCAGGCCAAATGGGGCCAGCCGGTGGTCATCGAGAACCGGCCCGGCGCCGACGGCCTGCTCGCCATCAACGCCTTCCTCCAGGCCAACGACGACCACACCCTGCTCTATTCGTCGAGCGCCTCCTTCATGGCGCATCCCTATACGCTCGACAAGCTGACCTACAATTTCGAGCGCGACATGACGCCCATCGCGCGCGTCACCGACACCGTGCTGACGGCCAATGTCCCGGCTTCCTCACCCCACAAGACGCTCAATGAATTCGTCGCGGCCGTGCGGGCGCAGCCCGGCAAGTTCAACGTGACCGGCGCGCCGGGCGTGCCGGACTTCACGCTCGACTATTTCATCAAGACGCAAGGGCTCAACGTCGCCAAAATTCCGTTCAAGAATATCGTCGAGGCCGCGACCGCGCTCGCCGGCAACCAGATCGATTTCCTGATCACTTCGGCTGCGATCGTGCAGCCGCTGGTGTCGGCTGACAAGATCCGCATCCTCGCGGTGACGAGCCGCGACCGCGCCTCCTTCGCGCCTGACATCCCGACCGTTCACGAACTCGGCTTCGGCGGCCTCGCCGTCGAAACCACCGCCGGCCTTTATGGTCCCAAGGACATGCCGCTCGCCTTGCGCGAGCGCATAGCCCGCGACGTCATCGATGTGGTCTCCGACAAGACGGTTGCCGACCGGCTGCTGGCCACGGGGCAGATCGTTCGGGCGGGCGGGCCAGCCGAACTCGCCGAGACCATCAAGGAACAGTCGGAGCGGACCGCGCTTATCGCCAAGGAGCTCGGACTCAAACCGAAAAACTAGAGCGAGATGCCCCGTAAACATGCATGGGCCGACTGGCCGGACGACAGGCTGCTGAAGCTCAGGCTGAAAGACCTGAAGCTCACCATCGACGGCACCTGGATCGAACATTGCCTGGATGATCTCCAGGCCGAGCTCGATGAGCGCGATCTTCGCATCCGCCCCCATGCATGGCTTTCGGACGAATGGTTCAGCCCGGATACCACCCCTGGCATCGCGGTGCCGTTTTATCTGGCGCATCCGCGGCTGATGCAGCTCGAGCGCAAGATGATCATCGACGTCGAGGGCGGCACCCGGCGGGATTGCATGCGCATTTTGCGCCACGAGGCCGGCCACGTGGTGCAGAATGCCTTCGGTCTGCACCGCCGCCGCCGCTGGCAGCAGGTGTTCGGCAGTTCATCGACACGCTATCCGAAATTCTACCGGCCCAATCCGGCCAGCAAAAATTACGTCCAGCATCTGCGGCTGTGGTACGCGCAGAGCCACCCCGACGAGGACTTCGCCGAGACCTTTGCGGTCTGGCTGACGCCCCGCTCCGACTGGAGAAAGCGCTATGCCGACTGGCCGGCCTTGCGCAAGCTCGAATATGTCGACGAACTGATGGACGAAATTGCCGGTACGCGCTCGCAATTGCCGCGCGGCGCGGCCGTGCATCCGCTCAGCCAGATCGGCACCACTCTTGACGAACATTATCGCAGGAAGATCGCGCTTTATGCGCTGAATACGCCGCGCACCTACGATCGGGAGCTGCAGCGTATCTTCTCTGCCGAACCACGACATCGTAACGCACCGACCGCGGCTTCCTTTATCCGCCGTCACCGCTCCTACTTCCGGCAAACCGTCGCGCGCTGGACCGGCGAATATCAGCTCACGCTTGACTCCGTTCTTGATGATATGATCGACCGATGCCGCGAGATGAAATTGCGCGCGCCGGGATCGGAGCGTCAATTGCTCGCGGATTTCACTGTATTGTTAACGGCTAAAACGGTGCATTCGCTCTATAGTCCGTCGCGCCGACAATGGTTCGCTCTATGAAAAGAACGCGCGTTCTGGTGCTGCTGCATCCGGAACAGATGCCGCCAGATTCCATCAAGGGATACAGCGAGCAGGAGATCATTGCCTTCAAGACCGGCTATGATGTCGTCAACACCTTGCGCAAGGCGCGCCATGAAGTGCGCGTTCTCGGCGTGCAGCACGAACTGCGTCCGATCCGCGCCGAGATCGACTCCTTCCAGCCCGACATCGTGTTCAATCTGCTGGAGGAATTTCACGGCGAACCGGCCTATGACCAGAATGTCGCGAGCTATCTCGAACTCACCCGCATCCCCTATACCGGCTGCAATCCGCGTGGCCTGATGCTGTCGCGCGGCAAGGATCTGTCGAAGAAGCTCCTGCACTATCATCGCATTCCGGTGCCGGCCTTTGCGGTATTTCCGATGAATAAGAAGGTGACACGGCCGCCGCGCCTGCCGTTTCCGCTGATCGTGAAAAGCCTGAGCGAGGATGCATCGCTTGGCATCGCGCAGAAATCCATCGTGGATAACGACGAGAAACTCGCCGAGCGCGTCGCCTTCGTCCACGAGAAGATCGGCACCGCCGCGATCGCCGAGCAATATATCGATGGCCGAGAACTCTATGTCGGCGTCATCGGCAACGAACGCATGCGCGTTCTGCCAATCTGGGAGCTCTATTTCGGCGATGCAGCCAGCAAGATCGCAACCGCGAAGGTGAAGTTCGACGTCAAGTATCAGGAGGAGCGCGGTATCTTGCAGGGTCCGGCGACGGATCTGCCGTCCGAAATCTATAAGCGCATCCAGAACCTGACACGCCGCATCTGCCGAACGCTCGAGCTCGACGGCTATGCGCGGATTGACTTCCGCCTCTCGGCCGACGGGGTTCCGTACTTCCTGGAAGCCAATCCCAATCCGGAAATCGCCCGGCACGAGGTGTTCGCCGAAGCTGCCGCTTACGACGGGATGAAATATTCGGAAATGCTCCGGCGCATCATCGCGCTCGGCATCCAACGCGCCCGCGCCAAGGGATAGCATCTCACCGGCTTGTGAGCCCAGCCAATGCGTCGGGCCTTCGGTTTATTGACGCACGTCAACGCCGCTCCGCCAAAGCGACCTGAAAATAATTCAGTTTTGCGAGGAGGCTTATCGCCATGACCGTCAATATGGGAATGCTGGATCGCGCGATCCGGGTTGTCGTCGGCATCCTGCTGATCGCCTTCGCACTCCCGCTCGGCTTTCCGCAGACCGGCTGGAACTGGATCGGCTGGATCGGCATCGTACCGATCGTCACCGCCGTGATCGGCAATTGCCCGGCCTACAGTCTGTTCGGCATCACGACCTGTAGCAGAGCCTGAGTTGCTGTTGCGTTCGCATCACGGCGCATCCAGGTAGCGCTTGTCCAGCATCATATGGACGCCCTTGCTGCGGTTGACGATCTGCGTCACGCGCAGATTGGCAGCAAGACTGCAAAGCATGTAGGCATCCTCAAACGACAGCCCCCGACGCGCTACGATAAGGGCGATCATCTGCCGCAGCGCCAGTTCGGCGCAGCGGTCGAGATCGGGATCGAAGGCCATGGTGATGACATGGGTCGGCGTTTCGGCCTGCGGCCAGTCGAGCCGCAGATCGTCCCGCAAGTGGAATTCGAAAGTGCCGGTCAGCCCGGTTTCGATAGCGGTCAGGCAGACCTCGCCGTCACCCTGTGCGCCGTGGCCGTCGCCGGCCGAGAACAGGGCGCCATCGACGGCAATCGGCAGATAGAGAATTGAGCCCGCTACCAGCTCCTTGCAGTCGATATTGCCGCCGCTGCGATGCGGTGGCACCGACGACACCGCGCCCTCGCTCGCGGGCGGCGCCAGGCCCATGACGCCGAAGAACGGCTGCAGCGGAATCTCGGCGCCCCATGCCAGGCGCGCCGTTTTGGTTTTGCGGTCCAGCGGAATGTGAACCACGCGCTGCGTGTCGATGTCGTCCGGCAATACGCCAAAGCCCGGACGCATGACATTGTAACCCCAGGAACAACTCAGCGCGATGTCGCGAATCTGCAATTCCAGCACCTGCCCCGCCTTGGCGCCGCGCACGGCGACCGGGCCGGTCAGAATGTGCGGACCGAGCTTTTGCGGAACCGCCGCGTGGATCGCCGGCAATTCCGGCGGGATCGCAAATCCGCTCGCCGGCAGGTGATCTTGCGCACCGGATACCGTCGTGATCACAACCGTGTCGCCGGAGTCGATCGTCAGCACCGGCTTCAGGGCGGCATCGAAATGACCCCAATGAACCGTTTCCGGCGACGGATCGAGCGTGTGGATCATGGCATTGGCCTTCTGCGCATTCGCGCTGGCATTCCACTGTGCGAACAAACGAAGCGTCACTCCGAAAAGTCTAGCAGAAGCACCGGTCAGGTGCGCACCTTTATCCTTGAGGCCGCAGTATTGGCGCATCCGTCACCGGCTTTGGCCTTGAAACCGGGTGGCATTCGCCGTGCGGCAGGTGCATGGTTCGGTCGAATCCGGCAACCAACATCTGGCCCCGCCCGCATGAATAACCCGACCGGCCAGATTGACCGGACCGACGCCGCGTTGCTGGTCTTCCTGTCGATCCTGTGGGGCGTTGGATTCGTGTTCGCGGGGCTGGCTCTGCGGGAGTTGCCACCGGTCTCAGTCGTGTTCGGCCGTGTCGCCTTTGGTGCGCTGTTTCTTTTGCCGCTGATTCTGGTCTTCCGCACCGCTCTGCCGCGAGGACTGCGTGGCTGGATGCCGTTCTTTGTCATGGGGCTGCTGAACAACGTGATTCCGTTCGCGCTGGTGGCCGCAGGCCAGGCGCTGACGACCAGCGGCCTTGCCTCGATCGTCAATGCCACGACGCCGCTCTTCACCTTGATCGTGACCGCTGCCTTCGGCGAGGAAAAACTGACGACGCACAAGGTCGCCGGGGTTCTGATGGGTCTTGCCGGCGTCGTCATTCTGCGCGGCACCGGCGCCGAATTCGCATCGGCGCAGTCTGTCGGCATCCTTTTGTGCCTTGGGGCCGCTCTCTCCTACGGGTTTTCCGCCCTGTGGGGCCGCCGCAGGCTGCAGGGCGTGCCGCCGCTGACATCGGCCTTCTATCAGGTTCTGTGTTCGAGCGCGGTGTTGTTCGTGCTCATGATCGCGATCGACCGGCCGTGGACGTTGGCGATGCCAAGCGCGGGCACGTGGCTTTCCCTCGTCGGTCTGGGTATTTTCGCAACCAGCATCGCCTACCTGGTCTTCTATCGAATTCTGGCGCGATCAGGCGCGACCAATGTGATGCTTGTCACTCTGCTCATGCCGGTCAGCACCATCGTGCTTGCGCATTTTGTCCTGGACGAAATGCTGGGCCTGCGCGAGGCGGCAGGTGCGGTTGTGATCGGCGCGGCGCTGCTGGTGATCGACGGGCGGGTGTTCGGATGGATCGCACGGCTTGCGAAGGCAAGCACCTGATCTGCCTCACCGCCTTAACCACTCGACGAGCGCTTGCGTCACCGCGTCTGGCCGCTCGAGCGTCGACAGGTGTCCGCAATCGGGCACCATGACGAGCCTGCTGCGAGGAATGAGCCCCGCCATCTCTTCCGACAGCGCCGGAGGCGTAAGCTGATCGCCGTCGCCGACCAGAACGAGCGTCGGGCATGTGATCGCGGGAAGTCCCGGACGCGAGTCCGGACGCGTCAGGATCGCAGTCTGCTGGCGCACGAACGCATCCGCACCCACAGCAAGCGTCATGTCGCCGGCGATTTTTTTGAGCGCCGTGTCGCCCTGCCGGTCCTTGTGCACCAACACCGGCCACAGCATCGCGTTGATCTCCTCGAGCTTGCCGGCCCTGGCCAAAGCGATCGAAGCCTTGCGCCGCTTCGCCGCCTCCGGCGTGTCGGCGCGCGAGCCGGTGTCGAGCAGCGCAAGCTTTGCGACCCGCTCCGCAGCAAGCCGCATGATCGCGAGCGCGATGTAGCCGCCCATGGACAATCCGGCGAGCGCAAAGCGCGGTGGCGCGTCGTCCAGAATCTGCCGCGCGATGGCATCCATGCTGTCGGCCCGCCGGTGATCGGCAATCGTGACCGGCCCGAAGGTCCAAAGCGCGGGCAATTGCTCGGTATAGAGGCGGGCGGTACATCCAAGCCCGGGAATTAGCAGGATCGGCAGGCTTTCGGCATCGCTCATGTCATGGTCCCGTCATCGTGGAATCGACGAAAACGCTTGTATTTATTTAACTTAATGGCTGTCCGGCCATTGACTTTCGGCCCCCTGTCCCTATTTTCGGGCAACGGTCCGACTGACAGAGATTCGGCCGCCCCTCTCGCGCAAAACGTCATCCTACGGTGGTCCGGCGCGAGCCCAGACAGCGGGCGGCGTTAGAGGTTATATGTCCTTTTCCCAACTCGGTTTGTCCGAAAAAGTTTTGGCCGCCGTTAAGGCCGCAGGCTACGAAAACCCGACCCCCATTCAATCGCAGGCGATCCCGCACGTGCTGGCACGGCGCGATGTGCTCGGCATTGCCCAGACCGGCACCGGAAAGACTGCGGCGTTTACGCTGCCGATGATCACCATGCTGGAAACCGGCCGCGCCCGGGCCCGTATGCCGCGCACGCTGATCCTCGAGCCAACCCGCGAACTGGCCGCCCAGGTGCAGGAAAATTTCGAGAAATACGGCGCCGGGCAGAAGCTGAATGTCGCGCTTCTGATCGGCGGTGTTTCGTTCGACGACCAGGACGCCAAGCTCACCCGCGGCGTCGATGTGCTGATCGCGACCCCGGGCCGTCTGCTCGATCATTTCGAGCGCGGACGCCTGCTGCTGACTGGCGTTGAATTGCTGGTGATCGATGAAGCCGATCGCATGCTCGACATGGGCTTCATTCCCGACATCGAGCGTATCTGTAAACTCGTTCCCTTCACCCGGCAGACCCTGTTCTTCACGGCCACCATGCCGCCGGAAATCCGGCGCATCACCGAGCAATTCCTGTCGAGCCCGGTGAAGGTCGAAGTGGCAAAGCCCGCCACCGCTGCCGCCACCATCACCCAGCAGCTCGTCAGATGCGGCCGCGAGCCGCACGAGAAACGGGAGACGTTGCGGCGCATCATCCGCAACACCACCGAGAATTTCAAGAATGCCATCGTGTTCTGCAATCGCAAGCGCGAGGTGGCGCTGCTGCATCGTTCGCTGGTGAAGCACGGCTTCAACGCGGTCGCCCTGCACGGCGACATGGATCAAACCTCGCGCATGGCCGCCCTCGACAAATTCCGCAAAGGCGAGGCCGACCTCTTGATCGCCTCCGATGTTGCCGCGCGCGGCCTCGATATTCCGGATGTCAGCCATGTGCTGAATTTCGACGTGCCTTTTCACGCCGACGATTACGTTCACCGCATCGGCCGCACCGGCCGCGCCGGCAAGACCGGCACCGCCTACACCATTGCCACGCCTGCCGACCACAAGGCCGTCGCCGCCATCGAGAAGCTGATCGGCCAGCCGATCCCGGTCGTCGCCGATTTTCCCGCGCCGGACCTGCAGCCTGCCGAACCGCGCGACACGCCCGTCCATGCTCCGCCCACAGGCGCAGAACGCGCCAAGGGACGGCGTCCGTCGCGCCGCGGCGCCAAGACCGACGACGCGCAAGACACGCCGAAGGTCACCCGCATCGATCAGGCCCGCAGACGTCCGCAACCCGCGCCCGAGCTTGAGGCGGACCACTCCCACCTGCCCGCCTTCCTGCTGCGTCCGGTCCGCCTGAAAGCCCGAGCCCCGACAGGCTAAATCTTCCGTCACATCCATAGCGCGCCGCCTCGCGCACCGGCATTTACACCTCGTTCACCACTCTGCCCTAGGTTGGAAACATTGCTGCAGCGGCTGCCGCCGGAGGGGCAGCCGGTTATTGATTGCTTGCCTTGCGGGGGCCAACGATGGCGACCACCGACGACGAACACGAGCGGACCATGGCGTTCGCCGAAATCGCCATCGGACAGATCAAAGCCCTCCGCCAGCCCGCCACTCCCCGCAATTTCGAGGTCTGGTATTGCTATGCGACGGGCTATCACCCCTCGCTCAACGAAACCATCAACGAAATCCTTGCCCGCCGCGGCCGTCTCAGCGACGCCGATGTCGAGCGCATCTGCAACACGTATCTTTCGCCGACCCGCCTCAGCGAACGCATCGACAATGTCGGCAGCAAGGTGGTCGACGAGATCGATCAGGTCATGGCGATGGTCGATGTGGCTATCGGTTCGACCACCACCTGTTCGGAGAATCTCGCTGGCGTCTCCCGTGAATTGCCCGCGGCCGATCGCAATGAATTGCGGGCGATCGTGGAAAGTCTGGTCGAGACGTCACGAGAGATGCAGGAGGTCAACCACAAGCTTGAAGAGCGCCTGACCGCCTCCAAGCTCGAAATCAGCCAATTGCAACGGCATCTCGAAGTCGCTCGCAACGAAAGCCTGACCGACCCGCTCACGACGCTCTCGAACCGGAAGTTTTTCGACGAAGCCCTGGACAAGGCGATCGCCGAAGCATTCTCGGAGAATGAATCGCTTTCGCTTCTGCTCACCGACATCGATCACTTCAAGAATTTCAACGACACCTATGGCCATCTCACCGGAGACCAGGTGCTCCGGCTGGTTGCCCAATGCGTCAAGCAGAACGTCAAGGGACAGGACATCGCCGCGCGCTATGGCGGCGAGGAGTTTGTCGTTATCCTGCCAAATACGGTGATGCGCTCTGCGGTGACGGTCGCCGAACATATCCGTCGCGCGGTGATGAGCAAGGAACTGATGAAGCGCTCCACCGGCGAGCATCTGGGCCGCGTCACCATATCGATCGGGGTCGCTGCGCTGCGCCGCGGGGACAATGCCCAGTCGCTGATCGGCCGCGCCGATTCCTGTCTTTATGCAGCCAAGCGCGCCGGCCGCAACCGCGTGATCTGCGATACCGATCCCGAAGTCAACGCCGCGCCTGCGGCCGCCGTCGCCTGACCGGCTGCCGCTCCGATTTTACTTTGGCTTTGGTTACCGCTTTGCGCTGCGCCGCAGCCAGCGCGCGCTGTGCCCATTGCGCCAGCTCTTCCGGATCATCATAGAGCCGATCCGGCATTTGCCGGTAGGGCATGACGGCGTGTTTTCCGCTCTTCATGAGCGGCGCGAAAGACGGCAGATTCTCACGGACAAAATCTTGCTCGTTGCCGTCATCGACCCTGAGGTAAATCGTCCCGCCGGACGACAGCAGCGCGAACATCACGCCGTCGGCATAAATGCCGGCGCCGCCGAACATGCGCCGCACCGTCACCGGACGAAAGTTCGCAAAAAGATCTCGGAGATGATCGGGGTCCATGGCGCGCCCCGGGCAGTGGCTTCAATGCGCGCCTGCTTCCGCACCCTCGCCGCGTGCCGGCGTCAACTGCACCGACTCGCCGCAGCCGCAGGCCGAGGTCTGGTTCGGATTGTTGAACACGAACTGCGCGGACAGCTTGTCGATCTTGTAGTCCATCTCGGTGCCGAGCAGGAACAGCACCGCCTTCGGGTCGATCAGAATGCGTACGCCCTTGTCCTCGACCACCTCGTCGGCCGGATTTGCGGCCTCGGCATATTCCATGGTGTAGGCCATGCCGGCGCAGCCGCCATTGCGCACGCCGACGCGCAAGCCGGCGATCGGGCGCTCGGACTTCGCCATCAATTCCTTGATGCGGTCGGCGGCGGCGTCGGTCAGCCGCATTACCTGGGGCCTCGGTCGGGCTGTGGCCATCGGGTCAATCTCCTGTCGCCGGATTCAAGGTCCGGTTCGGGACTCGTGTGCTCCTAAGATAGCAATGAAATCCACGCCGTGAAGTCCGGCAAGACTGGATTTGCTCCATCAATAGATCGTCCAGAGCCCGGGGGTCGCCAGTTCCAAAAGATGACCGTCAGGATCGCGGAAATAGACGCTATGCCCGCCCCGCGGCCACTCGGTCCGGCCTTCGATCGCGACACCGTGCTCGTCAAGCCGCCGCTCCCAGACCGGCAGTTCGTCGGCGGCGACGGCAAAGGCGACGTGGAGGGGGCCGTGTCCGTCATGCGGCGGGATGGTGCCACCCGGCACCTGCACGGTTTCCAGGGTCGCCCCGCGCAGAAACAGCAGAAGCACATTGACGCCACCGGCGCCATAGGCGCGGAAGCGGCTGTCGCTGATCAACGGTTGCAGGCCGAGCACCTGTTCGTAGAACGCCGCCGCGCGTTCGAGGTCGTCAACGTAAAGCGCCGTCTCCAGCACCCGGCCGATTTTCGGTGCGGTCCCGGCCATCACCACATGTTCAGAACGAGCCGCGCCTCGTCGGACATCCGGCTCGGATCCCATGGCGGATCCCACACCACCTGCACCTTGACCGGTCCGACGCCCTGCACGCTTGCGACCGCATTCTCCACCATCATCGGCAATTCGGCGGCGGCAGGACAATTCGGCGTGGTCAACGTCATGTCCACATCGACGGTGCGATCGTCCTTGATGTCGACCTTGTAGATCAGGCCGAGTTCATAGATATCGGCCGGAATTTCCGGATCGTAGACCGTCTTGAGCGCGGAAACGATATCGTCGGTCAGCCGCGTAATCTCCTCCTGCGGCAAGGCCGATTCCTGCGGCGCTGCTTGGGACGCAGCGGCCGGCTCGCCAGCCAAAGGGGCCACCGCGGCGGCGTTGGTCTCTTGGGTCTTGATGTCGTCGCTCATGCGAAGAAATCCTGTGCCTTGATGAGGGCCGCCGCAAGGCTGTCGACCTCGTCCTTCGTATTATAGAGGCCGAACGACGCCCGGCATGTCGCGGTGACACCGATCCGGTTCAACAGCGGCATCACGCAATGGGTTCCGGCCCTGACCGCGACGCCCGACCGGTCGATAATCGTCGCGATGTCATGGGGATGGGCGCCACGCATTTCGAACGAAATCACAGCGCCTTTCTGTTTCGCCTGGCCGATGATTTTCAGCGAGTTGATCTCCCGCAGTCTGTCATGCGCATAGCGGATCAGCCCGTCCTCGTGCGCCTTGATCCGGTCCTTGCCGATCGAATTGACGTATTCGATTGCCGCTCCGAGCCCGATCGCCTGCACGATCGGCGGCGTTCCTGCTTCGAATTTGTGCGGGGGATCGCCATAGGTAACGCGATCCTCGAACACTTCGCGGATCATTTCGCCGCCGCCGTTGAACGGCGGCATCGCCTCAAGATGCGCGGACGTGCCCCAGAGCACGCCGATACCGGAGGGACCGTAAATCTTGTGTCCGGTGAAGACATAGAAGTCGCAGCCGATATCCTGCACGTCGACCGGCAGATGCACAGCCGCCTGGCTACCGTCGACCAGCACCGGAATGCCGCGGGCATGCGCGATCCGCACCACGTCCTTCACCGGGACATAGGTGCCGAGCGCATTCGACATATGCGTGATCGCGACCATTTTGGTGCGCGGGGTCAGCAGCTTCTCGAATTCGTCGATTAGGAAATTGCCGTCGTCGTCGATCGGCGCCCATTTGATGACGGCGCCCTGCCGTTCGCGCAGGAAATGCCACGGCACGATATTGGAATGATGCTCCATGATCGAGAGCACGATCTCGTCGCCCTCCTTCAGCCGCTCGCGGCCGAAGGTATAGGCGACAAGATTGATCGCCTCGGTGGCGTTGCGGGTGAAGATCACTTCCTCTTTACGCGGCGCATTCAGGAATTTCGCCACGATCTCGCGCGCGCCCTCATAGGCGTCGGTTGCCGCATTGGCGAGATAATGCAGGCCGCGATGCACGTTGGCATATTCGCTCGTATAGGCGCGCTGGATGCGGTCGAGAACCGCATTCGGCTTTTGCGCCGACGCCGCGTTGTCGAGATAGGTCAGCGGCTTGCCGTAGACCTGCATCGACAAAGCGGGAAAGTCTTCCCGGATCTTGGCGACGTCGTAGGAGCCGTTGGACACTGCGGGATGCATCGTCATGTCCGCGCCTTGAGCCAGCCGCGCACCATCTCCATCAATGCCTCGCGCATGGCCTCGTTTTCCACCGTCTCCACCGCTTCACCGACAAAGGCTTCGACCATCAGCGCCTCGGCCTCCTTCTGCGGAATGCCGCGCGCCTTCAGATAGAACAGGAGATCGTCATCCAGCGCGCCCGCCGTCGCGCCATGGCCGCAGACCACGTCGTCGGCAAAGATTTCCAGTTCCGGCTTGGCGTCGGCCTCGGCGTCCTCGGACAGCAGCAGTGCATGCGTCGCCATCTTGGCATCGGTCTTCTGGGCGTGCGGCTTGACGATGATCTTGCCCTGGAACACCGACCGGCTCGCACCGTCGAGCACCGCCTTGAACAATTCGCGGCTCTCGCAGTGACCGACCGCGTGGTCTACCACCAGCGTATTGTCGGCGTGCTGCCGGCCCTTGAGCAAGGACGCGCCGCGGACGGCGGCGTGGGTCTCGCTACCATTCAGCCGCAACGCAATCTGGTTGCGCGTGACCGCGCTGCCCGCAGTGAACGTGAAATCGTTGAGATGCGCACTTGCGCCGATTTCCACCAGCAGAGACGCGACATGCAGCGTGCGGTCGCCCTCCAGGCCGGCCTTCACGTGATCGAGCCGTCCGCCGTCCGCAATCGATATATCGAGCGCATGATTGGCCTGCTTGTCTATGCCGTTCGCGCTCTCGTGGCTCTCGATGATGGAAAGCCACGCACCCTTCCCCACGCTCACCAGGGAACGTGTGAAGACAGAGACCGGCCTGTCCGAAGTCGTGACGAACACCAGATGGATCGGGCGTTCGATTTTGGCGCCGTCGGCTGCGGCAACCACCACGCCGTCGCCCATCATTGCTGTATTCAGCGCGAAGGCCGGATCGTCTGCGAGCGCAGTGCGGCGGCTTAGCCGTTCGACGACACCCGCGTCGCCTCTCGACAGGGCATCGGCCAGCGAGCCGATGGACAGGTCCGGTTCGAGGTCTGCGAGATCGGACAAATCGGCCGCAAACACGCCGTCCACGATCACGATCCGCCGCGCCTTCACTGCGGTCGCGAACGCACCGGCCGCCTTCGCCTTGAGCTTCGCCGCCGCATCCGGAACCGGGGCCAGCGGTTTGGCATCGCGCATCAGCGCGCGCAGATCGGTGTATTTCCATTCCTCGACGCGGCGGTGCGGCAGGCCCTTCGCTTCGAAGGTCCGGAACGCGCTCTCACGCAGCGACTTCACGGACGCCGCGCCCGGCAGGCTCACGCGTGCGCCGGCAAAGGCCTCGGCGAGGCCCTCTTCGGCAGCGGTCTTGATGACTTTCAGTTCGGCCATTGTCTTGTCTATCAGGCCTCGATCAGTCCGAGACGCTTCTCGACGCGGTCTAATCGGATGTCGATCCGGTCAACACGGACCGACAGGTTGGCAACCTGCACCTCGAGATTCCCGAGGCGCTGAATGATCTCAAGTTGACGTTCGTTCATGGTAGAAAGTTGGTCGCGCATCAGCCGCAGATGCTCCAGAACCAGATTTTCTGTTTCTGTCATCATTGCCTACGCCGCCTCTCCGACATATTGCGCATAGCCCTTTTCCTCGAGTTCCAGTGCCAGCTCCTTACCGCCGGTCCGCACGATGCGGCCCTTCGACAGCACATGCACGACATCCGGCACGATGTAATCGAGCAGCCGCTGGTAATGCGTGATCACGACGAAGGCGCGGTCCGGCGAACGCAGCGCGTTGACGCCATCGGCCACGATTTTCAGCGCGTCGATATCGAGCCCGGAATCGGTCTCGTCGAGCACCGCAAGCCGCGGCTGCAGCATCGCCATCTGCAGGATCTCGTTGCGCTTCTTTTCGCCGCCGGAAAATCCGACATTGACCGCGCGGCGCAGCATCTCCTGGCTGATGCCGAGTTCGCCCGCAGCTTCTCGCACCTTCTTCATGAAATCTGGTGTGGACATTTCGGTCTCGCCGCGCGCCTTGCGCTGCGCATTCACCGCGGTGCGCAGGAAGGTCATGGTGGCGACGCCGGGGATCTCGATCGGATACTGGAAGGCCAGGAACAGCCCTTTCGCCGCCCGCTCGTCCGGCTCCATCTCGGCGATGTTCTCGCCGTCGAACAGGATTTGGCCTTCGGTAATGTCGTAATCGTCCTTGCCGGCCAGCACATAGGACAGCGTCGACTTGCCCGAGCCGTTCGGGCCCATGATGGCATGCACCTGCCCCTTTTCGACCGTGAGGTCGAGGCCGTTCAGGATTTTCTTGCCGCCGATCTCGACGTGCAGGTTCTTCACTTCCAGCAATGGCATGGTCTCGATCCGGTCAGTCGTCGAGCGTCACGATCTCGTCGATCAGCTCGTTCAGTGTGGTTTGGCGGCCGCCGCCCGCATCGACTTCGTTGGTCGACGGAACTGCGACATTCTCGGTGATGCGGAACGCATCGGGCCCGTCGCGCCGCACCACCAGAAAGCGGCTGCCGCCCTTGATGATGAGGTCGTCGTCCTCGCGGTAGACCTCGACATCGGGGAAATGCTCGGCGATGCAATCGGCGAGTTCGCCCGCGGGCTTGTTCTGGGCAAGGCAGGCAGTGGCGGCGGTGCGGAAGTTGTCCGTCATCCCACGCTCCCCTCGAGCGAGATCGAGATCAGCTTCTGCGCTTCCACCGCAAATTCCATCGGCAGCTGCTGCAGCACGTCCTTGACGAAGCCGTTGACCACAAGCGCGGTCGCCTCCTCCGCCGACAGCCCGCGCTGGCGGCAATAGAACAGCATGTCCTCGGAAATCTTCGACGTGGTCGCCTCGTGCTCGAACACCGTAGAGGCGTTCTTCGCCTCCAGATACGGGATCGTGTGCGCGCCGCATTTGTCGCCGACCAGAAGCGAATCGCAATTGGTGAAGTTGCGCGCCCCGGTCGCCTTGCGATGCGCCGAGACCAAGCCGCGATAGGTGTTCTGCGAGCGCCCCGCCGAAATGCCCTTGGAGATGATCCGGCTCGTCGTGTTCTTGCCGAGATGGATCATCTTGGTGCCGCTATCGACCTGCTGCATCCCGTTCGAGATCGCGATCGAATAGAACTCGCCGCGCGACCCGTCGCCGCGCAGGATGCAGCTCGGATATTTCCAGGTGATCGCGGACCCGGTTTCGACCTGCGTCCATGAAATCTTGGAATTCTTGCCGCGGCAATCGCCGCGCTTGGTGACGAAATTGTAGATGCCGCCGCGGCCTTCGGAGTCGCCCGGATACCAGTTCTGCACGGTCGAATACTTGATCTCGGCGTCGTCCAGCGCGACCAGTTCGACCACCGCGGCATGCAGCTGGTTCTCGTCGCGCATCGGCGCGGTGCAGCCTTCGAGATAGCTCACATACGAGCCCTTGTCGGCGATGATCAGCGTGCGCTCGAACTGGCCGGTATTCTTTTCGTTGATCCGGAAATAGGTCGACAGCTCCATCGGGCAGCGCACGCCCGGCGGCACATAGACGAACGAGCCATCGGAGAACACCGCAGAGTTCAGCGTCGCGTAGAAATTGTCGGTCACCGGTACGACCGAGCCGATATACTTGCGCACAAGCTCGGGGTGCTCGCGCAGCGCCTCCGAGATCGGCATGAAGATCACGCCGGCTTTCGCCAACTCCGCCTTGAAGGTTGTCGCAACCGAGACCGAGTCGAACACCGCATCGACCGCGACGCGGCGCTCGCCCTCCGGGCGTTCGACGCCCGCCAGAATTTCCTGCTCGCGCAGCGGAATACCGAGTTTCTCGTAGGTGCGCAGAATCTCGGGATCGACCTCGTCCAGCGACTTCGGCGCCGCGTTCTTCTTCGGCGCCGCGTAATAGTAGATGTCCTGGAAATCGATCTTCGGATAATGCACCCGCGCCCAGGTCGGCTCACGCATCGTCAACCAGCGGCGATAGGCGTCGAGCCGCCAGTCGAGCATCCATTGCGGCTCGTTTTTCTTCGCCGAGATGAAACGGACGATGTCTTCACTGAGCCCCTTAGGGGCCTTTTCGGATTCGATCAGCGTCTCGAACCCGTATTTGTATTGATCGACGTCGATACGGCGAACCTGTTCGACGGTCTCCTGTACGGCCGGCATTCTCTTCTCCCCAAGCGGTTTCAAGGACCGCAGCGGATCTGTCGGTTATGGTCGGTCAGCCTTGCGTGGGTCACCCCTCCGCGAAGCCGCTCAAGCGGCGATGGATTTCCGCCCCTTAAGTAGTGATTCAGAGAGCTTTGTCCAAGCACTTAGAAGACGTTCAATATCCGCTTCCTTGGTCGAATATCCGGTCGAGACCCGGATCGCGCCGCGCGCCAGCGCCGGATCGACCCCCATCGCGGCCAGCACGTGCGACGGCTGCACTTTGCCCGAAGAACAGGCGGACCCGGATGACACCGCCACGCCCGCTAGATCGAACCCGATGACCGCTGTTTCGGCCAGCAAGCCGGGATGCGAGAAACAGGTGGTATTTGGCAACCTTTCGCCTTCCTCGCCGAAGAAGACAATGTCGGGCGTAACACTGCGAAGGCCGGTTTCGAGCATGGTCCGCAGGCGCCTCGTATGCGCAGCTTCTTGGCCGGATTGCGCCAAAATCTCAGTTGCGGCAGCGCCAAAGCCGGCAATACCCGGCACATTCTCGGTTCCGGCGCGCAATCCGCGCTCCTGCCCGCCGCCACGGGTCAGCGTGTCCTCCAGATGCAGGCCTGCTTTGCGGATCAGCGCACCCGCACCGCGGGGTCCGCCGATCTTGTGCGCAGAAAGAGTGAGAAGATCGGCGTCCAGCGCGTTGAAATCGCAACCTATTCGTCCCGGAGCCTGCACTGCGTCGACATGTAGTAGGCCGCCGGCCTCATGAACGATCCGGGCCACCTCGCAAATCGGTTGCACGACGCCCGTTTCATTATTGGCCAGCATGACGGACACCAGCGCCGGCGGTCCGGCGAGCCGTTCCCGCAATGCGCCGAGTTCGATCACCCCTCGACCGTCAACCGGTATCTGGCTGACCCGTCCACGATCGAATCGGCCACCCTCGCGCACGGACGCGTGCTCCACCGCGGAAACCAGGAGCCGCATGAACGGCCCGTCGCCGGGTGAACGCACCCAGCCCGGAGACAATGCGAGCGCGTTCGCCTCAGTTGCACCGGAGGTGAAGATGACCGAGCCCGCGTCAGCCCCGACGAGCTTCGCGACCTCGCCCCGCGCCCGCTCGATGGCTTGGCGCACGTCTCGACCCTCGGCATGAACCGACGACGGGTTCCCGGTCCTCTCAAGCATCGCGAGCACCGCCGCACGCGCTTTCGGGCGCAGCGGGGCGGACGCATTCCAGTCGAGATAGACACGGTCGGTCATGCTACTCAAATACCGGGGCACGCTCTGGATCGGCTCTCCTAACACAACGCTGCGAGAAAGCTTGCATTTTGCCCCCGGCCTTGTGGTAGAACCCGCCGTCGCTCCCGGCAGCCTTGTCAGCGGTTGCAGCCGGCGGGCGCATCTACATTAGAACGGCTCTAAAAACTACTGTGCGCCGGATACCGACGTCAAGCGCGCTCTAAAAGCCGCGCGGCGCCCTCCCGAGCCTGCCGCACCAGTCGAGGTCAACCCCCATGCCCGAGGTCATCTTCACCGGTCCAGCGGGACGCATCGAAGGCCGGTACCATCCGGCCGCGCAAAAGAACGCGCCGCTTGCGCTGATCCTGCATCCGCACCCGCAGTTTGGCGGGACGATGAACCACCAGATCGTCTACCAGCTCTATTACGCCTTCGTGCACCGAAATTTCTCGGTGGTGCGCTTCAACTTCCGCGGTGTCGGACGCAGCCAGGGTTCGTTCGATCACGGCGTCGGAGAGCTGTCGGATGCGGCTGCGGCGCTGGACTGGGCGCAGACCATCAATCCGGAGGCCCGCTCCTGCTGGATCGCGGGTTTTTCCTTTGGCGCCTGGATCGGCATGCAGCTCCTGATGCGCCGGCCGGAAATCGAGGGCTTCATCTCGATCGCGCCGCCGGCCAATCTCTATGACTTCTCGTTCCTTGCGCCCTGCCCCTCGTCCGGCCTGATCATCCACGGCGACAAGGATGCGGTGGTGCCGCACAAGGACGTCACGACCCTGGTCGAGAAGCTCAAGACCCAGAAGGGCATCGTGATCGAGCAGAAGATCGTGCCCGCCGCCAACCACTTCTTCGATCAGAAGATCGACGTGCTGATGGAGCAGGTCAACGCCTATCTTGACAAGCGTCTGGGCACGAGCAGCCGAAAGCCCAGCGCAGCCTGACCGCCCTACGCCCCTGCGACAATTTGGAACGGAACCTGAGCGGCGGCGTTGCTCTGCGCATCACGCAGGGACAACGCCGTGGCCAACCGTACGAATACCGATAACCGGGCACCGTCGAACGCTGCGGACCGGATCGATTCGCCCCGCCTTGCCCCCTCTGCCCCGCACGGTCCCAACCCATCCCAAGAAAATGGCGAGCAGCCTAAGGGCAAAGAGGCAAAGGGCGATTCCGAGCCCGAGAAGTCGCTCGACGACACCGCAGCCGAACCGGAAAGTCCGGCAGGCGATCAACATCCGGCCGCCGAAGCCGCGCGCGAGAAACTGCGCCGTCGCGCCCTGCTCGGCCGTTTCTGGTCGGCCGCGAAAGGCTTCTGGAACCCCCGCGACGGCGACCGGCTGGCTTGGCCGCTGACCATTGCGGTGATGCTTCTGGTCGTGCTTGCGGTGCTCGCGCAATACGGCATCAATGTCTGGAACCGCAAAATTTTCGATGCGCTGGAGAAACGCGATGCATCGAGCGTGCTTATGCTCGCGCTGGTGTTCTTTCCGCTTGCGGCGGCCAGCGTCGCGGTGGGCGTCGCCAGCGTCTACGGCCGCATGTCGATGCAGCGTCGCTGGCGCGCCTGGCTCAGCGACCATGTGCTCGATCGCTGGCTGAAACACGGACGCTATTACCAGCTCAATCTCGTCAGCGGCGATCACCAGAACCCGGAAGGCCGGCTCACCGAGGATCTGCGGGTCTCCACCGATGCCCCGATCGATTTTGCGGTCGGCGTTTCCACCGCGACCCTGTCTGCGCTCACCTTTATCGCGGTGCTCTGGAGCATCGGCGGCGCCCTCACCGTCTCGCTTGGCGGGAGTGTGGTCACGATTCCCGGTTTTCTTGTCATTGCGGCGGTGATCTATGCGGTTGTCGCAAGCGGCGCGATGGCCATGGTCGGCAGGCGTTTCGTCGCCGTCTCCGAAGCCAAGAATCAGGCCGAGGCGGATTATCGCTACGCGCTCACCCGGGTGCGCGAGAACGGCGAAAGCATCGCGCTTCTTGGCGGCGAGGAAGAAGAACGCGCCGGCCTGAACCGCTCATTTGTCGACGTTTTGCGGAAATGGCGCGCCATGTGCGTCCAGCACATGCGGACCACGGTCGTCTCGCACGGCTCCGGCATTATCGCTCCGGTGCTGCCGATCATTCTCTGCGCGCCGAAATTTCTCGACGGCTCTATGTCGCTCGGTCAGGTGATGCAGGCGGCGTCCGCCTTCACCATCGTGCAGGCGGCATTTGCGTGGCTCGTCGACAATTATCCGCGGCTCGCCGAATGGACCGCAGGCGCACGCCGCACCGCCTCGCTCATGGTCTCGCTCGATGCGCTCGAGAAGGCCGAGACGGGCGACGCCATCAACCGCATCAAGCGCAGCGAAACCACCGAGGCGGCGATCCGGCTCAAGGACCTCGTGGTGGCGCTCGACAACGGCACTGCCGTGGTCGACGACACCGATGTCGTGGTCAAGAAGGGCGAGCGCGTGCTGGTCGCAGGCGCTTCCGGCTCCGGAAAGAGCACGCTGGTGCGTGCGATCGCCGGGCTGTGGCCCTGGGGCGGCGGCGAGATTGCGATCCAGCGCGACTCGCGGCTCTTCCTGCTGCCGCAGCGACCGTATATCCCGACCGGGACCTTGCGCCGCGCGATTGCCTATCCGGGCGCGGCCGAAGACTGGGACGCCGACACGATCAAGGGCGCGCTGGACCGCGTGGGCCTGGGGCATTTGCAAGATCGGCTTGAGGAAGATGCCCCGTGGGACCAGACCCTTTCGGGCGGAGAAAAGCAACGGCTCACCGTGGCACGCGTCCTGTTGCACCGGCCCGACATTATCGTTCTGGATGAGGCGACCGCCGCGCTCGATCCCAAGAGCCAGGACGACCTGATGAAGCTTCTCTCCGAGGAGATGGAAGGATTGACCATTGTCAGCGTCGGACACCGGCCCGAACTCGAGCGCTTTCATTCGCGCAAGCTGACGCTTGAACGGCGCGCCAAGGGCGGCGCCAAGCTGGTCAGCGATATTCTCTTGGTGCGCCCGCCGGGGCAGCCGCGGCTGATCCAGCGCTTTATGGGGCGCCGCACGAACCACCCCAAAGCGGCATAGCTGCTTCCCGGTCAGGCCCTCGCCTGCGCATGCGACTGAGCATGCGGCTCGGCGACCACGCCGCCGGTCATCGGCAGTGGCACGCCGGTCGTGGTCGGGAAAGTGATCGGCAATCCGCGCAAGGATCGTACCGCCATGAAGGCGAAGGCTTGGGCCTCGATGGCATTGGCGTCGAAGCCGGCCTCCTGGGCGGTCTCCACACGCGCCGGCGCCAGGCGTTCTGCGAGCATGCGCATGATGACCGGATTGAAAGCGCCGCCGCCGCAGACGATCCAGCTTTGCGGCACCTGCGGCAGGTGCGGCACGATGGTCGCGACCGTCGCCGCCGTGATAGCCGACAGCGTCGCCGCGCCGTCTTCGGTCGTCTTGTCCGCCAGCCCCGCCCGGTCCGCCACCCATTCGCGGAAGGCGTTGCGGTCGAGCGACTTCGGCGGCTTCAACGCGAAAAAGGCATGCTGAAGCACACGCGCCACCGCTGCCTCATCGACACGGCCCCGCGCGGCGGCGGTGCCATTCTCGTCGCGGGCCTCACCGTTACGATGGCGCATGAAGTCGTCGATCAGCGCGTTGCCGGGCCCGGTATCGCAGGCGTAAGGGTCCGGCACGCCATTGATAAAGGTCACATTGGCGACCCCGCCGATGTTCAGCATCGCAATCGGGTGCGGCCGGTCGAGCATCGCGGCCAGCGCCCGGTGATAGACCGGCACCAGCGGCGCGCCCTGTCCACCGGCGGCGACATCG
>NZ_JBKBVB010000185.1:0-5247 GCF_046289595.1 Pseudorhodoplanes sp. | reverse complement strand
CGGCGCGATGATCCGCCACTCCGCATCACTGAGATCGAAACGGGCCATGATCTCCTCCGTCAGGAGGTTGAATCACTTTACACCCGCTTCGGGAATCCCCTTTATGGGTACAGAACCTAGGGCCAGGCAGAGCGAAGTCTCACGGGATCGTTATGCCCGCGCTTGTCGCGGCTATTCACGTCTCGAAAGCCCTTTCGAATCAAAGGTGTGGCCGCCGCCACAGCCCGGCCCTGACGGGCGGATCGCGTCCAAAAAACCCCCCGGATACGGGAAATACGAGGGAGGGACGCGGGCGCTGTGAACCCGCCCGCGGGACCGCGCGACTGATGTGCAGGACGCGATGGCCGCGTCCCTCACACAGGAGAGACCCATGTTCCGCAAGACCATCCTCGGCCTCGCCGCTGGTGCCGCCCTCGTCACCGCCGCTCTGGCCCCGACTGCCGCGTCCGCCGGTTACTACGGTGGCTATGGCTACAAGTCCTACTACAAGCCCTATTACGGCTATAGCTACGGCTACAAGTCGTACGGCTACGGCTACAAGTCCTACGGCTATCGCTCCTACTACGGCGGTTACGGCTACTGATCCCTTCTCGGGTTCACCTGTGTGACCCCGGCGCCGTTTCCAGGCAGCCGCACCCGGTCTCCGCAAGGAGGCCGGGTTTTTTGTTTTTGGACCATTGCGCATGAGGGGTTCCCTCTCCCGCGTGCGGGAGAGGGTGGCGAGGACCGAGGGTCCGAGCCGGGTGAGGGGGCCTTTGCGACGATGTCAACGCGGCGATTTTCGCCCTCACCCGACCTCGTTCGCTTCGCTCATGCGGTCGACCTCTCCCGCAAGCGGGAGAGGTAACGGCCCTCGCGGCGCCTCCCGGCATTCTGATGACAGCGCCTACGGCTTCAGTATCGCCTTGCCCATGATCTTGCGCGCGGCGATGTCTTTCAGCGCCTGCGCGGTGTCGCTGAGCGGATAGACCGCATGCACATGCGCGGACAATTTGCCCTCCGCGCACCAGCGCACGATCTCGCTCATGTTGCGGGCTTCGGCTTCCGGGTCGCGCGCGACGAAGGCGCCCCAATGCACGCCGACGATGTCGCAGCCTTTCAGCAGCACCAGATTGAGCGGGATTTTCGGGATTTCGCCCCCGGCGAATCCGATGACGAGATAACGCCCCTCCCACGCCATCGATCGTATCGCCGGCTCGGCATATTTGTCGCCGACCGGATCGTAGATCACGTCGATGCCGTGCGTGCCGCCGAGCCGCTTCAATTCGGCGCTCAGGTCGGCGCTGCCGTAATTCACCGTCTCGTCGGCGCCGTGCTTTTTGGCGAAGGCGCATTTCTCCTCCGACGAGGCGCAGGCGATCACGCGCGCGCCCATCAGCTTGCCGATCTCGATGGCGGCGAGCCCGGTGCCGCCGGCAGCACCCAGCACCGCAAGGGTTTCGCCGGCTTTCAGTTTTGCGCGATCCTTCAGCGCATGGATGGTGGTGCCGTAGGTGACCGAGAGACCTGCCGCGCGGTCGAGATCGAGATTGTCCGGCACCTTCACCAGCCGCGACGCTTTCTGCACATAATATTCGCGCGCGGCGCCATAGGCGGCATAGCTCATCACCCGGTCGCCGACCTTGAAATTGGTGACGCCGGGGCCCGTCGCATGAACGGTTCCGGCAAACTCTGCCGCGGGCGAAAACGGGAAGTCCGGTTTGACCTGATATTTCCCGGCAATCAGCAGCGTGTCGAAAAAATTCAGCGCGGCCGCTGCGACCTTCACCACGACCTCGCCTTCCCCCGCCTCGGGTTCGGGGAGGTCCCGGAATTCGAGGTCGTCCGGCGTGCCGTAGCGAGAACAGATGATGGCTTTCATGGGCGAGACCTCAGGGCGCGCTGCGTTTCGGACTGCGGCGAATGTGCACAGCGGGCACAGGATGGTATCCCTGCGCCATCACATCGCCGATTTTCAACTAATATTACAAACAGCCGTCCGTGCTAGCGGGTTTGCTCACCCTTCCGAATCTCTTAGGTTTCCGCAATGCGCCGTGTTCGACGACTTCCCGTATTTCTTCGCCTGCTCCCCATCTGCGTCCTGCTCACCGCCGGTGGCTCGATTGGACCCGCAACGGCGCAGACCGCGGGCGCCCAGCTGCTCGGTGAATTCGGCGCATGGGGCGCCTATACGGCCTCGCCCGGCGGCCGGAAGGTTTGCTTCGCGCTCTCCAAGCCGACCTCTTCGGAGACCAATCCCCCCGGCCGTCCGCGCGATCCGGCATGGCTGTTTGTCTCCACGCGCCCGGCCGAGAAGGTGCGGGAAGAGGTGTCGGTGATCATCGGCTATCCGTTCAAGGCCAATACCGACGCCTCGATCGAGATCGGCTCGACCAATTTCGCCATGTACACCCAGAATGACGGCGCCTGGGTCAAGAACGCCGCCGAGGAGGCGCGCCTCGTCGACGCCATGCGCAAGGGTGCGGAGGCGATTGTCCACGGCGAGTCCGGCCGCGGCACCAAGACCATCGACAAGTTTTCGCTGCAAGGCGTGTCGCAGGCGCTGGATCGCGCCGCGCAGGAATGCCGGTAGTTTCGTCATTCCGGGGCGCGCGCTGAAAGTGCGCGAACCCGGAATTTATCCAGGCATTCGGATTGTGTTGCTGGATTCCGGGTCCGCCGCTTCGCGGCGTCCCGAAATGACCGGCTGTATTATCGCGCGGCGCTCCCCTATATACCGACGCATGACCCCCGCCCCCGCCACAGCGCCGCTCGAAAAGACCCCGCTCGAGGTCTATGTCGCGCCCGACAAGCCGTCGCTGATCGGGGCTTCGCGCGCGCAGCTCGCCGACATCCTGGGCGGCATCGGCGTGCCGGAACGCGAGCGCAGGATGCGCGCGCAGCAGATCTGGCACTGGCTTTATGTCCGCGGCGCGCGGGATTTCTCTGCGATGACCTCGATCTCGAAAGAGGTGCGCGGCGCGCTGGAACAGCATTTCACGCTGGAGCGGCCGGAGGTCGTGACCGAGCAGGTCTCCGCCGACGGCACCCGCAAGTGGCTGCTCAAGCTCGCGAGCGAAAATCCCGGCGAGCGGCCGCATCTGATCGAGACCGTCTATATTCCCGAAAGCGACCGCGGCACACTCTGCGTCTCAAGCCAGGTCGGCTGCACGCTGAACTGCTCGTTCTGCCATACCGGCACGCAGCGGCTCGTGCGCAATCTGACGGCGGGCGAGATTGTCGGCCAGATCATGGTCGCGCGCGACCGGCTGGGCGATTTTCTGAACCAGACCCGCGCCACCGGACCCGGACTTCCGACCGAGGGCGAGCGCTGCGTCTCCAATATCGTGATGATGGGGATGGGCGAGCCGCTCTACAATTTCGAGAATGTGCGCGACGCCTTGCTCGTCGCCATGGACGGCGACGGATTGTCGCTGTCGAAGCGGCGCATCACGCTGTCCACCTCGGGCGTTGTGCCGAACATCGCGCGCACGGGAGCCGAGATCGGCTGTTCGCTTGCGATCTCGCTGCATGCGGTGCGTGACGACCTGCGCGACGTGCTGGTGCCGCTCAATCGCAAATACCCGATCAGGGACGTGCTTCAGGCCTGCCGGGATTATCCCGGCGCATCGAATGCGCGCCGCATCACCTTCGAATATGTGATGCTGAAGGGGGTCAACGATTCGCTCGCCGAGGCAAAGGAATTGGTGCGGCTCCTGAAAGGCATTCCCGCCAAGATCAACCTGATCCCGTTCAATCCATGGCCGGGCTCGCAGTATGAATGCTCCGACTGGGAGCAGATCGAGAAATTCTCCGAGGTGGTGTTCAACGCCGGCTATGCCTCGCCGGTGCGCACCCCGCGCGGCCGGGACATTCTCGCCGCCTGCGGGCAGCTCAAGAGCGAGACCGAGAAACTCTCGGCGCGCGAGCGGATGGCTTTGCGCGCTATGGCGATGACGGATTAGGCCCTCGCGCTTGCCGGTATTTGCTCCGCCCGTCCCCGCGAAAGCGGGGACCGGAGCCAGGACCACTGGATTCCCGCTTTCGCGGGAATGAGCGGAGGATAGGTCAGGCGCGACGGTGGACAGGATTGCGCGGGCGGCTCTAAACAATGAGCCGGAGAGAGGCCGCCGCATGTTCATCACCCGCTTTTTCGTCATCCTGTTTTCGCTGATTTTCGCCTTGCTTGCCGCGGGCATCGCTCTGGCGATCGGGATCATGGCGCCGGAACTCGTCTCGCTCAGCGCCGATCCGATCGAGAAATTCGCCTTCTTCGCCGTGGCGTTTTTCGCCACCAGCTTTGCCGGCATGTCTGCCTTTATTCCGTCGGTGATCCTGATCGCGGTCGCGGAGACTTTCGATATCCGCTCGATCTTCTACTATGCGATCGGCGGTGGGCTGATTGCGGCGATCGCCTGGTTCATGTCGGACATCTCGCTGCAGCTTGAGAACACCACCGACCTGTCGCCGATCACCTACGGACTGCAATTGGTCGCAGCCTCCGGCATCATCGGCGGTTTTTTTTATTGGCTGCTTGCGGGGCGCAAGGCGGGTCGCTGGAAAGATCCGTACGCGGCGGCGTAATGCCGTGGAGCCTTTGCTCGCGGTCAAGCTGATCTATACCGCCTTCATGGCGGTGCTGATTCCGGTCTATCTGCGTCAATACGGCTGGACCAACTTTCTCTATTTCTGCGATCTGGCGCTGCTCCTGACGCTGGCGGGGCTGTGGCTCGACAACCCGCTCCTGATCTCGATGAGCGCTGTGGGCCTGTTGCTGCCGCAGACGCTGTGGGTTGTCGATTTCGTCGCCAATCTGTTGGGCAAGCACACCACCGGGCTGACCGACTATATGTTCGACAAGGAGCGCTCGCTCTTCCTGCGCGGACTTTCCCTGTTTCACGGCTGGCTGCCGTTTCTCCTGCTCTATCTTCTCTGGGAAATGGGCTATGACAGCCGCGCCTTCGTCGCGTGGACCATCGTCTCCTGCATCGTGCTGCCGGTCTGCTATTTCCTGATGCCGAAGGCGCAGCCCGATCCGGGCCTGACGCCGGTCAACATCAACCTCGTCTGGGGCTTCGACGACCGCAAGCCGCAGACCTGGATGTCTCCGCATGCATGGTTTGCATTGTTGTTCTTCGGTCTGCCGGTCGCGGTCTACTGGCCGACGCATCTGTTGCTGCAAAATCTATTCAAATCCGCCGGATGACATGATCTTTCACCCGGCCAGGAACATTTGCCCGCGAATACCGTTTGTGCCCGCTGGGGTGA
>NZ_JBKBVB010000184.1:0-5387 GCF_046289595.1 Pseudorhodoplanes sp. | reverse complement strand
GTCGGACGGCGGCCGATGATCTTCCTCACCTATCTGGTCTCGGGTGTGCTGCTGGCGATCACCGGCTGGCTGTTCATGGACGGTTATCTCACCGCAACCACGCAAACCGTCGCCTGGATGATCATCTTCTTTTTCGCCTCGGCCGCCGCAAGCTCCGCCTATCTGACGGTGAGCGAAACCTTCCCGCTGGAAATCCGCGCACTCGCCATCGCCATTTTCTATGCGATCGGCACCGGTATCGGCGGCGTCGCCGGTCCGCTTGTGTTCGGGCTCCTGATCGAGACCGGTTCGCGTCCAACGGTCTTTATGGGCTATGTGTTTGCGGCTGCGCTGATGATCGCGGCGGCGCTGGTCGCGCTGCGTTTCGGGGTTGCGGCCGAACGCAAGCCGCTGGAACAGGTCGCGCGCCCGCTCGCCAGCATTGACTGAGAGCGGCAATCCGGCGCTGGGCAAAATCCTGAAGCTCGCCTATGGTCGCGCGCCGGACCGAAACATGGGATCAGACGATGCGAGGTTTGCTTTGGAGCGCGCTGTCGGCCGCGCTGGTGTTCCAGGCGGATTTGTCCGCCGCGCAGGCGCTCGACAAGGTCACGTTCGGCACCAATTGGGTGGCGCAGGCCGAACATGGCGGCTTCTATCAGGCGGTGGCCGACGGCACCTACAAGAAGTTCGGACTCGACGTGACGATCCTGCCCGGCGGGCCGAATGCGAATAACCGCATCCTGCTTCCGGTCGGCAAGATCGATTTCTACATGAGCGCGAATCTGCTGCAGGCCTTCGACGCGGTTGCGCAGAATATCCCGACCGTCGCCGTCGCCGCGAGCTTCCAGAAGGATCCGCAGGTGCTGATGGCGCATCCGGGCCAGGGCATCGACAGGTTCGAGGATCTGAAGAAGCTGACCATCCTCGTCTCCAAGGAGGGCATGGCCGGCTATTACCAATGGCTCAAGAGGGATTACGGTTTCACCGACGCGCAGGTGCGGCCCTATACCTTCAACCCGCAGCCGTTCCTCGCCGACAAGAAAATGGCGATGCAGGGCTATGTCACGTCTGAGCCCTATGCGGTGGAAACGCAGGGCAAGTTCAAGCCGGTGATTTTCCTGCTCGCCGACCAGGGCTTCTCCACCTATTCGACCCTGATCGAAACGCGGCGCGATCTGGTCGAGAAAAGGCCGGATCTGGTGCAGCGCTTTGTCGATGCCTCCGCCATCGGCTGGGCCAATTATCTCTACGGCGACAACAAGGCCGCGAACGAATTGATCAAGAAGCATAATCCGGAGATGACCGACGCGCTGCTTGCCTATTCCATCGACAAGATGAAGGAATACGGGATCGTCGACTCGGGCGACTCGATCAAGCTTGGCCTGGGCGCGATGACCGACGAGCGCATCAAGGATTTCTTCGACAAGATGGCGCGCGCGGGCGTGGTGAAACCGGACCTCGATTACAAGCGAGCCTATACCCTGCAATTCGTCAACAAGGGCGTTGGCACCGACATACGCCCCAAATGATCGTCATGGCCGGGCATAGCCGTCGAAGACGGTGTCGTTGACGCCTTGTGTCCCGGCCATCCACGTCTTTACTCTATTGCAGCTGAAAGAAAGAAGGACGTGGATGTCCGCGACAAGCGCGGGCATGACCGAGTGAATGGCCCGATCTCTCCAAACAACCGACTTGCCCCTCGTTTCCCTCCACGGTGTCGGCAAGACCTTCCCGAGCGGCGTCGTGGCGCTGCGCGATGCCACATTCTCCGTGCGCGAGCATGAATTCGTCTCGCTGCTGGGGCCGTCCGGCTGCGGCAAGTCGACCGCGCTCCGCATTCTCGCCGGTTTGATCGAGCCCTCCGACGGCGATGTGATCTGGCACGGCGGCGCCGCGCCGGACGGCTCGAAAGGCGAAATCGGCTTTGTGTTCCAGGAGCCGACGCTGATGCCCTGGGCGAATGTCGCGGGCAATGTGCATCTGCCGCTCAAGCTTGCCGGTATCGGCCGCGAGGCCGCCATGCCGCGCATCCGCGAGGCGCTGACGCGGGTCGGCCTCGGCGCATTCGAGACTGCCTATCCGCGGGAGCTGTCCGGCGGCATGAAGATGCGGGTGTCCATCGCCCGCGCATTGGTGACGCAGCCAAAACTCCTTCTAATGGACGAACCGTTTGCCGCGCTCGACGAGATCACCCGGTTCCGCCTCAATAACGACCTGCTGACGCTGTGGGCCGCCATGCGCCAGACCGCGATCTTCGTCACCCATTCGGTGTTCGAGTCGGTCTATCTGTCGAGCCGCATCATCGTGATGACGCAGCGGCCCGGCCGCGTGCATGCGCAGATCGCTGTGGACGCGCCCTATCCGCGCACCGAGGCGTTCCGCACCTCTTCCGACTATGCCGCTTTGTGCCGCAAGGTCTCGGAAGCGCTGGTGGAAGCCATGGCACAGGACGATCTGGCGCAAGGTTCGGGAGAGCGCGCGGCATGACCACGCGGCCGGCCACGCGCGCCGAGGAGGCGCTGGAGCGCACGCGGCGCGAACGCTTGCTGCGCGGTGCGCTGCCGCTTGTCGCGCTCGGCCTCGGCATTCTGGTCTGGGATCTTGTGGTGCGGATCAACGACATCCAGCCCTATGTGCTGCCGTCGCCCGGCCTCGTATTCCGCACGCTGATCGCCGACTGGGCCCTGCTGTGGTCCTCGCTTCTGGCGACGCTGACGGTGACCTTTCAGGCCTTGCTGCTCGCTTTTGCCGGCGGGGTCGCTCTGGCGATCGCGTTCAATAAGTCGCGGCTGGTCGAATATTCATTCTATCCCTATGCGGTGATCCTGCAGGTGACGCCGGTCGTTGCGATTGCGCCGCTGCTTCTCATCTATCTGCCGCAGCAGGCGGCGGTGCTGGCCTGCGCCTGGATCGTGGCGTTCTTTCCGGTGCTGGCCAACACCACGCTCGGCCTGAACTCCGTGGACCGCAATCTCGCAGAACTGTTCCGGCTTTATGGCGCGTCGCCGTGGCAGGTGCTGCGCGACCTCAAACTGCCGGCCGCCCTGCCCTATATGCTGGGCGGGCTGAAAATCGCGGGCGGGCTGTCGCTGATCGGCGCGGTGGTCGCGGAAATCGCGGCAGGCTCCGCGGGCGCGGGCTCAGGGCTTGCCTATCGCATCGCCGAAAGCGGCTACCGGCTCAATATCCCGCGGATGTTTGCGGCGCTGATCCTGCTCTCCATCGCGGGCGTTTTGATCTTTGCCGCGCTGTCGCTGGTCTCGCACCTGGCCCTGCGCCGCTGGCACGAAAGCGCCAATACAGACGGCTGAGCGCCGCAGCCGCGCATTTTACTTCTTCGCCGCTGTCAGAAAATCGAAGTCGCAGCCCTGGTCGGCCTGCTGTACGTGCTCGCGATAGAGCTTCGCATAGCCGCGCTGCGCCTCGTAAGGCACCGGCGGTGCCCTCCAGTCCTCGCGGCGCTTGTCCAGTTCGGCATCGCTCACCAAGAGATCAAGCCTGCGGTTCGCAACGTCGAGTCTGATGCGGTCGCCGGTCTTCACCAGCGCGAGCGGTCCGCCGACCGCGGATTCGGGCGACACATGCAGCACGATGGTGCCGAACGCGGTGCCGCTCATGCGCGCATCGGAAATGCGCACCATATCCTTGATGCCTTGCTGCGCCAGTTTCTTCGGGATCGGGATGTATCCTGCCTCCGGCATGCCGGGCGCACCGATGGGACCGGCATTGCGCATCACGATCACGTCGTCCTCGGCGATCTCGAGCGCCGGATCGTCGATGCGGTTGGTCATGTCCTCGACCGACTCGAACACCACGGCACGGCCCTCATGCTGCATCAGCTTCGGTGAGGCCGCGGCCTGCTTGATGACCGCACCGCGCGGGCACAAGTTTCCGCGCAGGATCGCCATGCCGCCCTCTTTCTTCAGGGGCGCGCTTCGCGGCCGGATCACGGTCTGGCCCGGCACATCCTCGAAGGTCTTAATGGCATCGCCGAGCGTGCCGCCCATAACATGCTTGGCGTCGAGCTTGAGCAGATCTTTCAGTTCCTGCATCAGCCGCGGCACACCGCCGGCATAGTGGAAATGCTCCATATAGTGATCGCCCGACGGCTTCAGATCGACCAGCACCGGGGTCCGCTTCCCGATTTCGTCATACTCGTCCAGCGACAGCGGCGTGTTCGTGCGCCCGGCGATCGCGGAGAGATGCACGACGCCGTTGGTCGAGCCGCCGATCGCCTGCAGCATCACGATGGCATTGTGGAGCGCATCCTTGGTGATGATATCCGACGGCTTCGGTCCGCCGCTTTTCGCAAGCGCAGCTGCCTGCTTGCCGGTCGCTTCAGCGATCCGCACGCGATCGGCATGCACCGCCGGAATCGTGGCTGCGCCGGGCAAGGTCATGCCCATCGCTTCCATCATGCAGGCAATCGTGCTCGCGGTGCCCATCACGCCGCAGGTGCCGACCGACGGAACAAGACGCGCGTTGGCGATCTCGATATCCTCGGCGCTCATGCGGCCGCCGCGAAACTCGCCCCACAATCTGCGGCAATCGGTGCAGGCGCCGAGCACCTCGCCTTTGAAATGACCGACCAGCATTGGACCCACCGGCAGCACGATGGTCGGACGATCCGCGCTCACCGCCGCCATGACCTGCGCCGGCGTGGTCTTGTCGCAGCCGCCGATCAGCACCACCGCATCGGCCGGCAGCGCCCGCATCATTTCCTCGGTGTCCATCGCCATCAGATTGCGCAGGAACATCGAGGTCGGATAGGCGAAGCTCTCGTGAATCGAGATGGTGGGGAATTCCATCGGCATCGCACCAGCGAGCATCGCGCCGCGCTTCACCGCCTCGATCAGTTGCGGCACGTTGCCATGGCAGGGATTGAAGTCGGAATAGGTGTTGGTGATGCCGACGATCGGCCGGTCGAGCGCATCGTCGGAATAGCCCATGGCCTTGATGAAGGCCTTGCGCAGGAATAGCGAAAAGTCCTTGTCGCCGTAGCTCGTCAGTCCCTTGCGCATGCCTGCCGTCACTTCATTGCTCCATCGGCGTCATTCCGCGGTGCTGATGCAAACCCGCCCGGAATGACCACATTTGTACTTCTCTATGGAGGACGGTTTGGACACGCAAGTGGAGGCCAATTCTGCTCCTGCACCGAAACCTATGCATTTTCACAGTGTCGCAGCCCTTCGCCGTTAGCGGGCTGAAATCTCCCGTGCCGCGGCCTTGAGGCAGTCGATCAGCCGCGCCGCGGCAGGCGGCAGCGTGCGGCCGCGCGTGCGTATCGCAGACAGGGCGGCGGCCGTGCGCATGGTTTCCGCCGGAACCCGCTTGAGAAGGCCGAGCGCCTCGAAATAGGCGGTGATGTCTTCCGACAGCACCCACAACAGATTGCGCGCATTCAT
>NZ_JBKBVB010000183.1:0-5401 GCF_046289595.1 Pseudorhodoplanes sp. | reverse complement strand
CGCATCGTGCCGCACCACAATCTTTGCCTGATCCGGTCCGGGCAGGACTGGTCGGATACCGACGATGCCGAACGCAAGATGTATCTCGACGACGTCGAGCCGGTGCTGCGCGCCGGGATGGAATTCCTGCGCGACGAGGGTCTGTCCTGCGGCTGCTTTGCCAATCGCTACATGACGGTGATCGGCGAGGACGGGCAAAAGCTTGAGAAAACCTTCGGCATGAGCTGGTGGAGGAGCCTCGACGCGCTGGAACGCTGGGCGGAATCGCACCCGACCCATGTTGCAATCTTCGGTGCGGCGATGCGCTATCTGATGAAGCTCGGCCCGGCAGCGAAGCTGCGCCTTTATCACGAGGTCACGGTGGCTGCGGCGGACGAGCAGTCTTTCGAGTACCGCAATTGTCACCCGAAGACGGGGATGTTGCGCGGGCTGTAGCGATTGAGCTCACTCGCTCTTGGCGCCGGGCGGCCGGAACAGGAACACCAGGAACCAGACCGGCAGGATCACGAGAGCGCCAAGCATCAGGTTCGGCGCGGCCCAGTCCCAGGCCCGCCGGCCATATTCGCTGACCCGCTCGGGCGTAACGCCGGCCTCGCGCAGCAACGCTTCGGCGGTGATGCCGAAATGCGAGAGGATGGTGCCGACGATCAGCGAGGCGACGGCGATCTTCACCAGCGTGCGCAGGAGAGGAAACAGCATCCGCGGTCTCTGATTCGCACTTTCGCGAATCATAGAGTGTTTTCTGGCAAAGTGGGTAACGGCCCGCCGTTGAAAATGCGTGCCCCGAAAGTCTGGCCGAATGCGCGCAGGCCACTATGGATGATGACCGGCCCGCCTCTATGGCTTTGCCGGTGCGCGCGTTGTGGCTTCGGTGGCGCTGTCGGGCTGAAGCGGCGTGCCGACGCCGGCCGCGGACTCTTTGTCCCGGTCGGGAGGCATGGCGGCTTCGCGCGCACCCGAGGTGACATCCGGCTGCGGCTCCTCAGCGGGTGACAGCCCCGTTGCCGGAACCGGCGAGACCGCGGGCGCGTCGCTGTCCCTGACAAGCGGCGGCGAAACCGCGGCGGGTGCGGCCTCCCGGATCATGGGCATGACAGGCTGGGCGGCGGGTGTGGCAGGCGGCTGGCGCGCCTGTTCGCGCCGTGCCCGCAGCGCCTCCAGAAGCGGGGCCGCGGCGCCGGAGCGCTGGATCAGGATGTGGGCGTCGGGCAGCAGCAGCGGATCGTCCCAGGGCCCCTGCACGGCAAAGGGAAGTTCGAACGGTTTCGCATTGGCGCCGGCGGCGACCAGCGTCGCCACGCCTTTCATGTCGAGATCGCGCGAGGGGATCGAGGCCTCCCCGATCATGGCAAGGCGGACGGCGGTTCCCCGCAAGGTCACGTCCTCGACCGAAATCTTCCCGTCGGTGATCGTCAGATTCACAGCCAGCTGCTCGAACGGTGTGCGGCCGGTGCGGTATTCGTTGCCGCCGGACAGCGGCCGGCGCTCCAGGCGTCGCAGCAATTGCTCGACATTCATGCCGGTCAGCGCGCCCTTGTTCGCCGTGAGTGTCGCTTCGCCATTGAGGGTTCGGGTCAGCGCGTAGACATTCGGCCCCGAGCCTTCGAGCGTCACGGTCATGTTGCCGCGGCCCTCGATCCGCTTCACGCCGAAAATGTCGCCGATGCATCGTTCGAGGTTGACGCCGTCGAACTGAAGCTGGGAGGTGAAGCTCGCGCCGTGTTCGGATTTGGCAAGCCCGAGGCTGCCGCGAATGACGCCGCCGAAACCGCGCGATTCGCCGATCGAGACGCCGAGCTTGCCGCCGCGCAGATTGGTGGCGATCGCGGTGCGCCCCAGGCTGGTCGATCCGATGGTGACTTTTCCGGCCGAGAGCCGCAGATCGAAATCGGCGGTGGCGAGACCGTCGAGGTTGAGGCGCGTGCGACTCCATTCGCGTTCGGTGGAGGTCAGCAGGCGGACCGTCGACAGATAGGGCGTCAGATCGAGATGGTCGACGGCCAGCGTGCCCTGCAGGGTCTGGCGGCCGTCTGCCGCAAAGGTCAGAACGCCCTCGGCGGCATTGCCATCGAGTTCCAGATTGACCTGCGATAGTGCGACGGTGCCGCCGACCACGTTGGCCTGTGCCTTGAGCGACATCCGCTCGAACCCGCCGCCGGGCAGCGGCTTCTTGCCGAGCCAGAGCAGTGCGCGCCGCAGCGAGGGCGAATCGGCAGATGTGGCGCCTTCGATTTTGAGGGTCGGCCGGGTCGCAACGGCGCCGTCAAAGGTGAACTTGAAGAGGGCGCCGCCAACCCGCGCCTTCAGCGTCGAGCGTTCGCCCTGCAGGGCGGCATTGAAATTGGCGAGCGTGACGCCGATTTCCAGCGGCTCGCCCCGATACCGGACATGGCCGGTTGCCGCAAAGCTGCGAGAAATCGCCGGCCAGGCGAGCGACAGATCCGCATGCGAAACCACCTCGTAGATCTTGTGGAAATCGTCGCGAACGATCAGCGTCCCGTTGTTGATGCGGATTTCGGAAAAGGAGGGCGCTTCCGGTTCGACCGCACGGCCGAGTGAACTGATCAGCCGCGCCCAGTTGGAGCGGCCGCGTTCGTCCATGGCGAGGATGATACGGGGATTTTCGAGGGTAATGTCGGCGATGTCGATCCGGCCCATCAGGAGCGGCAGGAAGCTCAGACGGGCGACCAGCCGGGCTGCATGCAGCGGCGGCTCGGCCATATCCTCGCCGAGCGCCACGTCGGTCAGGGCGACCTGGCCGGACGGAAACAGGGAGACCGAAACATCGCCGCGCAGCAGCGGATTGAGTCCGGTTGCGGCCTTGATCTCCGACTTCACCGCTTCACGGACATGGTCCTTCGGAATCAGGAAGGAGACGACGGCGAGTGCGCCGAACACGCCCAAAACCAGGGCACCGACCGCAAGAGCCAGGCGTTTGAAGCCAGTGACCGCTGACAACGTCATGTTTTCCGGTTTCGAGGCGGCCGAACTATAGGGGCCATGGGTCGCGGCGCGCAACCTTGCGCCGGCCGCAAAACACCACCCGTCTGTGACGCTTTCGTGGCCGGTTCCGCGGCATCGGCATGCTCAATCGCGATGGAGCATCGCACGGTGGAGGCCGAGGCCTTTCGCCCGCTGGCTTACGGGCCGATCTTGACCGCTGACCTTGCCTGCTGTGCTGGTGTATGGGGGGCCGGCAATCTGTGTTCGTGCCGGAGGGGAAATCTGACGATGACTGACACACCGCTGTGGACGCCGCGCCCGGAGCGCGCGGCCGCGACCCAGGTCATGGACTTCATGCGGCAGGTGAACGCCCGGTACGGTCTCGCGCTGACCTCCTACAAAGAGCTTCACGGCTGGTCGGTTGCGCATCCGGACCTGTTCTGGGACCAGGTCTGGGATTATTGCGGCGTGATCGGCGACAAGGGCGCTCGGCGCCTGATCGACGGCGAGCGGATGCCTGGCGCCCGGTTCTTCCCCGATGCGCAGATCAACTTCGCCGAGAATCTGCTGCGCAAGACCGGGCCGGGCGATGCGCTGGTGTTCCGTGGGGAAGACAAGGTGTCCTACCGCTGGTCATGGGACGATCTGCATGTCTTCGTGTCGCGGGCGCAGCAGGCGCTGGCCGCGGCCGGTGTGGGCAAGGGCGACCGCGTCGCCGCGATGCTGCCCAATCTGCCCGAATCCGTCGGGCTGATGCTCGCCGTCACCTCGCTTGGCGCGATCTGGTCGTCCTGTTCGCCGGATTTCGGCGAACGCGGCGTGCTCGACCGCTTCGGCCAGATCGAGCCGAAGGTGTTCATCGCGGTCGACGGCTACTGGTATAACGGCAAGGCGCTTGACCTCACGGAGCGGCTCACCGCGATCGCAAGCCAGCTTCCCACCGCGCAGAAGGTGGTGATCGTTCCCTATCTGAAGACCGCCGACGCCGTCGCGGCCAAGGTGCCTCGGGCTGTGACGCTCGACGGCTTTCTGAAGGATTTTGCGGCAAGGTCCGTCACCTTCACCCGCGTGCCGTTCAATCACCCGGTCTATATTCTCTATTCGTCCGGCACCACCGGCGTGCCGAAATGCATCGTGCATGGCGGCGGCGGCACGCTGCTGCAGCATCTGAAGGAGCATCGCCTGCAGAGCGATGTGCGCGATGGCGATCGCGTGTTCTATTTCACCACGCTAGGCTGGATGATGTGGAACTGGCTGGTCTCCGGCATCGGCGCCGGCGCGACGCTGATCCTGTGGGACGGCTCGCCGTTTGCGCCGAAGCCCGACGTCTTGTTCGATTATGCGCAGGACGAGAAGATCACGCTGTTCGGTACCTCGGCCAAATACATCGACGCCTGCAAGAAGGCCGGCGTCAATCCGGCCAAGACCCACGATCTGCCGGCGATGCGGGTGATGACCTCGACCGGCTCGCCGCTGGCCGCCGAAAGTTTCGATTACGTCTATTCCGACATCAAGCGCGACCTGCATCTCGCCTCGATCTCGGGCGGCACCGACATCGTGTCGTGTTTCGTGCTGGGCGATCCGACCGCGCCGGTCTGGCGCGGCGAGATCCAGGCCGCCGGTCTCGGCATGGCGGTCGATGTGTGGTCGGACGAGGGCCGGCATATCGAGCAGGAGAAGGGCGAACTGGTCTGCGTGAAGCCGTTCGTCTCGATGCCGGTGATGTTCTGGAACGATCCGGACGGGAAAAAGTATC
This sequence comes from Pseudorhodoplanes sp., assembly GCF_046289595.1. GTDB lineage: Bacteria > Pseudomonadota > Alphaproteobacteria > Rhizobiales > Xanthobacteraceae > Pseudorhodoplanes. The sequence continues at coordinate 702 of NZ_JBKBVB010000183.1, read as the reverse complement.
GCGCGGCCTATTTCGAGCGCTTCCCCAATGTGTGGTGCCACGGCGACTTCGCCGAATGGACCAGGCATGGCGGCATGATTATCCATGGCCGCTCCGACGCCACGCTCAATCCCGGCGGCGTGCGGATCGGCACCGCCGAGATCTACGCGCAGGTCGAACAGATTCCGGAGGTGCTGGAGGCGATCGCAATCGGACAGGATTTCGACGGTGACGTGCGCGTCATCCTGTTCGTGCGGCTGAAGGACGGCGTCACGCTGGACGATGCCTTGCGCGACACCATCAAGAAGAAGATCCGCACCGGCGCCTCGCCGCGCCATGTGCCGGCCAAGATCATCCAGATCGCCGACATCCCGCGCACCAAGTCCGGCAAGATCACCGAGCTTGCGGTGCGTGATGTGGTGCATGGCCGGCCGGTGAAGAATACCGAAGCACTGGCCAATCCCGAGGCGCTGAAACTGTATGAGGGGCTGCACGAATTGCGGAGTTAAACGTCGCGTGTTGCACCGTCTTGCCGGAGCGGCGCTGCGCTTAAGCATGTGGTGCCGGGCAGGCGGGCGGCCGTTTCACAAAAGCCGAGGGCTGCGGGGCTAGGTTCTGTACCCATAAAGGGGATTCCCGAAGCGGGTGTAAAGTGATTCAACCTCCTGACGGAGGAGATCATGGCCCGTTTCGATCTCAGTGATGCGGAGTGGCGGATCATCG
>NZ_JBKBVB010000182.1:0-5435 GCF_046289595.1 Pseudorhodoplanes sp. | reverse complement strand
GAATAGTGGAAAGGGCGTTCGGGACAACGGAACGTTGGTGTGGGGTTGCCTCGCACCGGCCGCCACGGGCAGGAGCGCATGATGGCCGAGGCCTTGATCTACGACTGCCTGCGCACGCCGCGCGGTTCGGGCCGCGCCACCGGCAGCCTGCATACCTTGTCTCCGATCGATCTCGGCGCCACCGTGCTGAAGGCGCTCGACGCGCGCACCGGCTGCACCCGCACGACCATCGACGACATCGTGTTCGGCTGCGGCGATGCGGTCGACGACCAGGGCGCCGACATTGCGCGCTCGTCGCTGCTGCGCGCCGGTTTCGACGAGCGCATTTCCGGCGCGGTGGTGAGCCGCTTCTGTTCGTCCGGCCTCGATGCGGCGAATGCCGCGGCCGCGCGGGTGATGGCAGGCCAGGCCGATTGCATGATCGCGGGCGGCGTCGAGATGATGTCGCTGATCTCGATGGGCGGCACCGGCGGCCCCTGGGGCAGCGACGCCGAGTTCAACACCATCACCAATTTTACGCCGCTCGGCGTCGCCGCCGATCTGGTCGCAACCCTCGATGGCCACTCGCGCGATGACGTGGACGCCTATGCCGTGGAGTCGCAGAAGCGTGCGGCGCGGGCCTGGGACGAGGGCCGTTTTGCGCGGTCGGTGATCGAGGTGAAAGACTTTAACGGCACGCAATGCCTGTCGCGCGACGAGCATATGCGGCCCGGCACCGATATGGCGGCGCTTGCCAAACTCAAGCCGGCCTTCGAGACGATGGCGGTGAAGGGCGGCTTCGGCGATATCGTGCGCCACCGCTATCCGCAGGTGAACCGGCTCAACCATGTCCATACCGCCGGCAATTCCTCCGGCGTGGTGGACGGTGCGGCTGCGATGCTGATCGGCTCGCCCGCGCTCGGCAAGGCGCTCGATCTGAGGCCGCGCGCGCGCTTTGTCAGTTTCGCCACGGTGGGCTGCGAGCCCTGCCTGATGCTGACCGCGCCGGGGGAGGCCGCGCGCAAGGCGGTGGCACGCGCCGGGCTGACGCTCGACGATGTCGATCTCTTCGAGGTGAACGAGGCTTTCGCCTCGGTGGTGCTGCATTTCATGGAGGAGACCGGCGTGTCGCACGACCGCGTCAACGTCAATGGCGGCGCGATCGCCATGGGTCACCCGATCGGCGCCACCGGCAATATCCTGATCGGCACGCTGGTCGACGAACTGGAGCGGACCGGTGCAAAGCGCGGGGTTGCCACCCTCTGCGTCGGGCTTGGCATGGGCGTCGCGACGCTGATCGAACGGGTCTGAGAGAGCAGAACCATGATCCGGCAGGACAGCCTCGGCGACGGCATTGCGCTTGTTGTGTTCGACAGCGAAGGCGCGGTGAACACGCTCGGCGCGCAGGACAATGTGGACTTTGCCGCGCTGATCGAGCGCCTGCTCGCAGACGAGAGCATCAAGGGCATCGTGCTCACCTCGGAGAAGCGCGATTTTCTGGCAGGCGGCGATCTCGACCAGTTGCGCCGCGTCGCAACCCCTGACGATGCAATCGCGATCGTGACGCCGTTTCTCAAGGCGCTGCGCCGGCTCGAAACCGGCGGCAAGCCGGTGGTCGCGGCGCTGAATGGCACCGCGCTCGGCGGCGGCTTCGAACTCGCGCTCGCCTGCCATCGCCGGATCGCGGCGGATGTGCCGTCGGCGCGATTCGGCTTGCCGGAAGTCACGCTCGGCCTGATGCCGGGTGGGGGCGGTACGCAGCGGTTGCCCCGGCTGATCGGGATCGCTGCGGCAGCGCCGCTTCTGCTCGAAGGCCGGCGGCTGAAACCGGCCGAGGCGCTGAAGGCGGGCATCATCGATGCGGTGGTGCCGCCGGAGCAATTGCGCGAGGCGGCGAAAGCCTGGGCGCTGGCCAACCCGAATGCGGTGCAGCCCTTTGACGTCAAGGGCTACAAGCTGCCTGGCTTTGCGCCGCAATCGGCGGAAGGCCGCATGTTTTTCATGGGGAGCTGGACCCGGCTGCATAAGCGCAGCGCGAACTGCGATCTCGCAAGCGAAGCCATCCTGCAGGTGCTGCATCACGGCCTGGAACGCAGTCTCGATGCCGGCATCGCCATCGAGACCCGGCATTTTGCGCGGCTTGCGGCCTCCCCGGATGCGAAGGCGAAAATCCGCACCTTGTTCGTCGGCACGACCGAAGCCAGGGCGATGAAGATGCGGCCGAAGGATGTGCCGGCGTCCAGGCCTGCGCGGGTTGCGGTGATCGGCGGCGGCGTCATGGGCCGTGGCATTGCCTATGTGGCGGCGCAGGCCGGGCTGACGGTCGAACTGATCGATGTGTCGGACGAGATGGCGGAAAAGGCCCGCGACGCCATCGCCAAGAGCGCCGCGCGCGACGCCGCGCGCGGACGTCTGCGCGGCGGCTCACCTGACGACGTAACCGGCCGCATTCAGGCGAGCGCGGCCTATGACGGCATCGCCGAGGCCGACATCGTGGTCGAGGCGGTGTTCGAACGCGCCGATCTCAAGCGCGAGGTTCTGACGAAGGCTGCCACAGCCGCGCGTCCCGGGACGCCCATCGCCAGCAATACATCGAGCATTCCGATCACCGAGCTTGCCGCCGCCATTCCCGACCCGGCCTGCATGATCGGCCTGCATTTCTTTTCGCCGGTGGAGCGCATGCCGCTGGTCGAAGTCATCCGCACTGCGGATACCTCCGACACGACGCTGGCGCGTGCGCTGGATTTCCTCAAGGCCGTCGACAAGACCCCGGTGGTGGTACGCGACGGCCTCGGCTTCTTCACCAGCCGGGTGGTCACGACCTATTCCAGCGAGACCATGAATCTTCTGGCCGAGGGCGTTGCGCCGCAACTGATCGACAATGCCGCGATCAATGCGGGCTTCACGCTTGGCCCGGTGTCGCTCTGCGACATGGTGACGATGCCCCTCTTGAAGGACATTTTCGCCTCCATGCGCGGCGACGGCAATCGCGTCGCCGATCGCGGCAGCGTTGCGCGCGAGACGGTGGAGAAGCTCGCCGCGGCCGGCCGTGTCGGCAAGGTCAAGGGCAACGGCGTCTATACATATGATGGCGAGCTGCGCGATCCGTGGGACGGGCTCGCCGCCTGCCTCGGCACCACGCCTTCCCCGCTCGATGAGACGACGGTGCGCGAACGCCTCCTCTACGTGCAGTCGCTGGAAGCGATCCGAACGCTGGAAGAGGGGATCGTGACGCGCCCGATCGACGGCGATCTCGCCGCGGTGCTGGGCTGGGGCTATCCGGCGCATCTCGGCGGCGTCTTCTCCTATGTCGACCGCATCGGCTCGGGCGAATTCGCGCGCCGTGCCGACGACTATGCCGCGCGCTTCGGCGGACGCTTCGCGGTGCCCGCCATGCTGCGCGACATGGCGAGGGACAACCGGAAATTTCATGAGTTGTGAGGGCGCCGATGCGCCATGCGGCAGAGGCCGTGCAAGGGAGATGACCCGATGAAAGCCATGGTGATGGGTGGATTGGGCCTTACCAATCTCGCATTGCGCGACGTTCCCGATCCGAAGCCCGGTCCGGGACAGGTGCTGGTGCGCATGCGCGCGGCGTCGCTGAATTTCCGCGATCTGCTGACGCTCGACGGCAAATATGGCGGCATGCAGAAGCGCGAAAACCTGATCCTTCTTTCCGACGGCGCCGGCGAAGTCGCCGAGCTTGGAGCGGGTGTGAAGGAGTGGAAAGTCGGCGACCGCGTGGTCGGCTGCTTCTTTCCGTTCTGGCAGGACGGCGAGGCGCAGGAATTTCTGCTGCGCGATGCGCCGGGCGGTCTCGCCGATGGTGTGGCGTCCGAGTATCGCGTGTTCAATACCGATGCGCTGCTCGCGATTCCGCCGCAGCTCAGCTTCGTGGAGGCCGCGACGCTGCCCTGCGCCGCCCTGACCGCCTGGAGCGCGGTCCGCGTTGCGCTAAAGACCGGACCCGAACACGTCGTGCTGACGCAGGGAACCGGCGGTGTCTCGTTGTTTGCGCTGCAATTCGCCAAGGCCGCCGGTGCGACCGTGATCGCGACCTCGTCGAGCGAGGCCAAGCTGCAGCGGTTGCGCGCGCTCGGCGCCGACCACGTCATCAGCTACACGGATGACGCGGAATGGGGCAAAACCGCGCGCCGGCTGGCGAACGGCCGCGGCGTCGACCTCGTGGTGGAAGTCGGCGGCGCCGGGACCATCAAGCAGTCGATCCGCGCGTCGAAACTCGGCGGCACGGTGGCGGTGATCGGCGTGGTCGCGGGGCCCTCGCTGGATTTTCCGCTGCCGCTGATCACTATGAACATGCTCAATGTGGTGGGTGTCGCGCTCGGCAACCGGCGGCAATTTGCCGATATGCTGCGCGCGATCGGGCATCACGCGATCAAGCCCGTGGTCGATAAGGTCTTTCCATTGGCGGAACTGCCGGCCGCGCTGGAATGGCTGCAGGGGGGCAATCATGTCGGCAAGGTCTGCATCGAGATTGGCTGATTGCAGGGCATGAGCGCGCAAAATCCGGACCGCCGGCGTATCCGCGCTTTTCTCGAAAAGCCCGAGGCCCCGCTTGCCTTCGATTCGTCCCCATTGCTGGTCGCGCTTGGTACGACCATTCTCTCGGCCGAAGCGGGCCGGATCGCCCTGCGGTTCGAGCCGTCGCCGATGTTCTTGCAGGGCGCAAGCGTGGTACAGGGCGGCGCCGTGTCGGCGATGCTCGACTTCGCGATGGCCGCGGCGATCATGACCGCGCTCGACGACGATATTCATTTTGCGACCGCCAGCCTGACGGTCTCGTTTCTGACGGCTGTGAAGCCCGGACACTTGCTGGCCGAAGGCGAGGTCGACCGGCTCGGGCGGCGCAACGGTTTCGCGCGGGCCAGCTTGCGCAGCGAGAGCGGAGGCGCTGTCTTGGCGACGGCGTCCTCCGTGCTGACGCTCTTGCCCGGTGGCGGATAGCGGCGGGAACCCGGATGGGACGCATTGTATCGGAGATTGCAAACGGCATCGCCACCGCGATGATCTCAGCGCCGCCGATGAATGCGCTGAGCGCGGCGATGCGTCGCGAACTCACAGAACAGCTTCAGGATTTCGAGCGCGATCCCTCGGTACGCGCGATCGTCCTGCGCGGCGACGGTGCGAAGGCGTTTTGCGCCGGCTTCGACATTGGCGAAATGACAGCGAGCCTCGGCTCGGCAGAGCAGGCCCGTGCGCAATTCACCAAGGACGCCGTCTTGTTCGACCGTCTGGCGCATTGCCCAAAGCCGACGCTCGCCGTGGTTGACGGCGTTGCGCTCGGCGGCGGGCTCGAACTGGCAGTCTGTTGCGATTTCATTATCGCGTCGGAGCGCGCCCGCTTCGGATTGCCCGAAATCAGGCTCGGGGCAATTCCTGCCGGCGGCGGGACGGTGCGGGTCACGCGCCTGATCGGGGCCGTACGCGCGCGGCAA
>NZ_JBKBVB010000037.1:0-37657 GCF_046289595.1 Pseudorhodoplanes sp. | reverse complement strand
AGCGCCACCACGAGATCGCCGCGTTCGATCCGCGCCGCGATCAGTTCCTCGCAGACGCGCTCGAACATCGAATAGCTTTTCGAGGCCTCGCCGGCCGGCACGATCACGCAATTCGCCGCAATCCCCGCGGCGGCGAGCGCGGCCTGCGCGGCGGCGAGATGGCTCTCGGCAACGACTTCGTCGGTGACGATCGCGGCGCGCGCACCGGGACGCAAGGCGGCAACACGCTGACCGAGACCGGCAAGCAGTCCCCGCCCAATGACGATGTCATAAGCCCGCCCGGCGAGCGCGACCTGGACAACGACAGGATCGATGGTCCGCAGGGGCGCCGTCATGGCGTGACGCTCTCCCGGGCGGAAAAATGCGCCAACAGCGCCCGCACCACCTCGTTCACCATGATCTCGTGCGACACATCGCGTGACTCGATCGTGACGTCGGCTTGCGCATAGACCGGATAACGCTCCTCGATCAGTTTCTTCAGTGTCCCCTCCGGATCGGCATTGCGCATCAGCGGCCGGTCGGTGCGGCGCCTGATCCGGCGCAGCAGAATGTCGAAATCCGCCTTCAGCCAGACCGACACACCCTTGCGGCCGATCAGCTCGCGCGTGCCGGCATTCATATAGGCGCCGCCGCCGGTCGCAAGTACTTGCGGTCCGCCATCGAGCAATCGCGCGATCACCCGCGCCTCGCCGGAGCGGAATTCGGGCTCGCCGCGGGTCTCGAAGATTTCAGGGATGGTCATGCCGGCAGCCGTCTCGATCTCGGTGTCGGCATCGACGAATGGCAGGGCGAGCCGCGCCGCAAGCTTACGGCCGACCGAGGACTTGCCGGCGCCCATCATTCCCACCAGCACCAGCGAACGGTGGCCAAGTGCATCGAGGACCGCGGCCTCATCGGTGCGGGACGCGCTATGGACGAGGGGTTGCGGCATGCAGTCGGATGGCCTTCCTTGCGGCTGAGGGCGGACTATAGCACAGACCGGCGATTGCAAGGCCGCCCGTGCAAGGCCGCCCGCCTTGTTCCCGGCATCTTGCGGGGTCATCCTTGTCAGATCAGAACGAACATGGTGCTACTCGCGCCAGCCGCTCCGTCGATCCGGAACCGAGCCGTCGAAAACCGCCATGCCCACCCTGTTCCGCTTCCTTGCCGTGATCGCGATTATTGCCGGGGTGATCTACGGCAGCATGCTGGCACTCGCCTTGCTGATTCAGCCGCAATCCCGCGAGATCACCGTGACGATCCCGCAGGACCGGTTCAGCAAGCAGCGCTAGCGGGACGTTTCGCCATGCCCCGCACCGCGGCTGCAGCCGGCGACAGGCAGATTGCGCTGTTTCTCGACATGCTGGCCGCGGAGCGCGGCGCGCGGCCCAATACGCTTTCCGCCTACCGCTCCGACCTCGACGAGTTTTCCGGATTTATCGCCGCGGCCGGGACAACGATTTCTGCCGCCAGCAGCGACAATATCCGCGGCTATATCGGCGATCTCGCGCGGCGCGGCCTCGCGCCCGCATCGGTGGCACGCAAATTATCCGCGGTTCGCCAGCTCTACCGTTTCCTCTATGCTGAGCGCTACCGGGCCGACGATCCGGCGGCGATTCTCGAAGGACCAAAGCGCGGCCGCGCGCTGCCCAAGACCTTGTCGGTCGCCGATGTCGAGCGCCTGATCTCGGCCGCGCGCGATCAGGTGCAGCGGCCCGAACTTTCCGCAGGCGAACGCAAGCGGGCGGCGCGGCTCTATTGTCTGCTCGAATTGCTTTACGCCACCGGCCTGCGGGTTTCCGAGCTCGTTGCACTTCCTGCCACGGCGGCGCGCTCCGACCAGCGCATGCTCATGGTGCGGGGCAAGGGCGGCAAGGAGCGCATGGTGCCGCTGAACGCAGCGGCGCGGCAGGCGATGGTGCAATATCGCGCCCGCCTGGATGAAGCCGGCTCCAACCAATCGCCCTGGTTGTTCCCTTCATTTGGACAGGAGGGACACCTGACGCGGCAGCATTTCGCCCGCGATCTGAAAGCGCTGGCCTTATCCTGCGGCTTGCGTGCGGACGCCGTCAGCCCGCATGTGCTGCGTCACGCCTTTGCCAGCCACCTCCTGCAGAACGGGGCCGATCTGCGCGTGGTCCAGACCCTGCTCGGGCATTCGGACATATCGACCACCCAGATCTACACGCATATTCTCCAAGAGCGGTTGAAGAGCATGGTCCGCGACCTGCATCCGCTCAACGATCCGAAAGCACCCTCCGGCGAGGCCGGCCGTTAACGCCGCCGCAAGGCCGCCTTGCTTGACTTGAAGGCGGCAAAGCGCCATGTGCCCCCGGCCCCGGGCCTGTCGCCCGTCATTTACCCGATCGCGATGCGCTCCTATCTCGATTTTGAAAAACCCGTCGCCGAGCTCGAGGCCAAGATCGAGGAGTTGAAAGCCGTCCAGGCCGATGGCGGCGGCGAAGTGCAGGTCGACGAAGAGATCGCGCGGCTCGAAGCCAAGGCCGCATCGACCCTCAAGGAACTCTACGAGGAGTTGACGCCCTGGCAAAAGACGCAGGTCGCCCGCCATCCGCAGCGCCCGCACTGCGTCGACGTCATTCAGGCCGTCATCGACGACTTTGTGCCGCTGTCTGGTGATCGCAAGTTTGGCGACGACGACGCCATCGTCGGCGGCTTCGGGCGGTTTCGCGGTGAGAGTGTGTGCGTGATCGGTCACGAAAAGGGCTCTACGACCGAGGCGCGGCTGAAGCACAATTTCGGCATGGCCCGCCCCGAGGGCTATCGCAAGGCGGTCCGTCTGATGGAGATGGCAGACCGCTTCGACATTCCGGTCCTGGCATTGGTCGATACTGCCGGCGCCTATCCGGGCATCGGCGCGGAGGAGCGCGGACAGGCCGAGGCCATCGCCCGCTCCACCGAGGCCTGCCTCAATCTCGGGGTGCCCAATGTTGCGGTCATCCTCGGCGAGGGCGGCTCGGGCGGGGCTATCGCCATCGCCACTGCCAACCGCGTGCTGATGCTGGAGCACGCGATCTACAGCGTGATCTCGCCGGAAGGCGCCGCCTCGATCCTGTGGCACGACACCACCAAGGCGCAGGATGCCGCCACCAACATGAAGATCACGGCCCAGGATCTGGTCCGGTTTGGCGTCGTGGACGAGATCGTTGCCGAGCCCGCCGGCGGCGCGCACCGCGACCCGAAACAGGCGATTGCCGGAACCGCAGACGCGATCGCTTCCGCCTTCAACGGCTTGCGCGGGTTTGACCGGGACACGGTCAGGAAAATGCGGCGGGACAAGTTTCTGGCCATCGGCCGCACCAAGCTATGACCCCACCGGATACCGCCGGCCGTTTTTCCTTGGGATTCTGGCGCGTTAACCCTATCCGGTTCCGGCCCGCCGTTTTGCGGCCATAATGCCGCCGTGTTAAACGCCTTAAATTGCTATCGAATTTTACCGGCCCTTCATCGAGGTGTGTTGAATCGGCTGGCATCGGGTACTTGCGCAGTCCGGGTGGGAGGGATAGCAATCCATCCAAACGGGCCGGGGATGGCTGATCGTGGGGGCTAGGGGTTTGACTGTCCGCCCTGATTTGATGCGCGCGCTGCTGGTTTCGGTCATGTTGTCGGGCGCCATGGTGCTTTCCGGCTGCAAGTCCGACGGCTCGCTGCCCTATGCCGCCGGGAAGGCGACCGCACCGATCCCTCCGAAGCTGCTTGCCGACATCGCCGACAAAAATATGGATGTCAGCTCGCCGATCCTCGTGCGCGTGTTCAAGAGCGAATCCGAGCTCGAAGTCTGGAAGCAGGACCGCACGGGCCGCTTCGCTCTGCTGAAGACCTATCCGATCTGCAAGTGGTCCGGCGATCTCGGTCCGAAGATCAAGGAAGGCGACCGGCAGGCGCCGGAAGGCTTCTACGATATCACGCCGGCGCAGATGAACCCGAACTCGCAGTTCTATCTCGCCTTCAATCTCGGCTATCCGAACGCCTTCGACCGTGCCCACGACCGTACCGGCGCGCATCTGATGGTGCACGGCGACTGCTCCTCGCGGGGCTGCTACGCCATGACCGACGAGCAGATCCTGGAAATCTTCGCGCTCGGCCGCGAGTCTTTCTTCGGCGGCCAGAAATCGTTCCAGGTGCAGGCCTTTCCGTTCCGGATGACGCCGGCCAACATGGCCAAGCATCGCAACAATCCCAACATGCCGTTCTGGCGCATGCTCAAAGAAGGCTACGACCATTTCGAGGTCACGCGCCTCGAACCGAAGGTCGATGTCTGCGAGAAGCGCTACGTGTTCAACGCCCAGGCGCCCGGCGGCACGAGCCAGCCGCTGAATTTCAGTCCGCGCGGCAAATGCCCGGTCTACGAGGTGCCGCAGGAGATCGCGGTCGCGGTCCAGGACAAGCAGCGTAACGACGAGCTGCAATTCGCCCGCCTTGCAGCGCGCGGCACGCCGACCGCGCCGATCCGGTCCGGCCGCGACGGCGGCATGCATCCGACCTTCGTCGCCAAGCTGCAACCGCGCGAAGTGGTGGACGAGCGCGGCAATGTGAAGCTCGTGGTCGACCGCAACCCGACCGGCAGCGTCGTCGCCTATAGCGCGCCGGCCTGGAACAATAATGAATTCGCCAACGCGCCGGCAGCGACCGCCGAACCGGTCCGCACGGCCGATGTCCCGGTGCCGCGCCCGGCGCCGCAGGCCCAGACCGGCACGCGTCCCGCAGCCGAGCCGAGCTTTGCCGAGAAGGTCGGAAATTTCTTCCGGTTCGGCAGCACCAAGCCGGCAGCCGCCCCTGCGCAGGTGGCCGCGGTCGAGACGCCGCGGCCCGCGCCTGCACCCAGGCGGGATAACGCCACGTCCCGGCCCCAGAATGCCGTTGGCCTGCGTGGCTCGAGCGCGCCGCAGACCGCGACGGCAGAGCCGCGCCCGGCCCAGCCCGCTGCCAGCCGTGCTCCGGCGGAAGCGGCAAATGTCAGGACTGCTGCGGCACCTGCCGCGACGCCGGCTCCTGCTGCCGCGCCTGCTCCCGCGCTTCAGCCCGGCAGCTATGGCACGCCGCCTGCGCCTCCGACCACGAGCTTCGACAGCCGCTGGAGCGCCTTCCGCTAGCGTCTTTTCGCTTTTCTTCGAATCGCGAAAAGACTCTAAGTTGTTGCGTTGGCGCGTTTTCTTCACGCGAAAAGGTGCCCGCTTCGCTCGAAAACGCTATAGCGCGGTTTCGAGTGAGTCGGACACCGGTTTGCGCGAGGAGAACGCGACAGCGCCAAAGACATATCGGGCAAAACAGAGCGCGAACGGCCAGACGCGCGAGACCAGACGCTATTCGGCACTTCCGTTCGGACCGGCCTTCAGCCTGATCTTGGTCGCAATCGGCCCGGTATCGCCGACATCCTCGACATAGCTTACCGCGTCGCCGCGCTTGAGCCGGTCGAAATCGCCGACCAGCACCGCGTTGCGGTGGAAATAGAGCAGACCGCCCTCCTTGGTGATGACGAAGCCGTGGTCGCGCTCAGGGACGATCTCGGCCACCTGTCCCATGAACTCATGTGCGGCCTCATGGGTCAGCGCAGTCTTGCGATCGGCAAGCCGCTCCTTGAACTCGCTGAGCTGGCGCGCGGCGATGCGGAACGCCTCGTTGATGGCGTGATGCAGATCGGGGCGCTGATACTTGCGCTGCAGGTGCTCGGGCTCGTGCGAGACAACGATATCCTTGTAGCCCGGCAGACTGATCTCGATCCGCACCACGGGAGGGATCGTCTGATTGGAATTGTTGGCGCGCTGGTCGACCCGGACACGGCAGGCGGTCAGCCGCTTGTAGATGTCTTCCAGCCTCGCGACCTGATTGCGGATTTCCTCTTCAGCCCAATCGGAACGCTCGACATTGTGAAAGGCAATTTCCAGGGGGACCTGCATCTTTTGCACTCACTCCGATTCGTTCGAATGAATGCCAACGCACGGCTGAGACGACTGGTTTCGGCCGCGGTTGACGACGAACCACCAATCAAAAGGCCGGGCGCGACGCCCGGCCTTGACCCATATCAGATTTCCGGAACTGCGGCGAATGTCAGCCGAAACGGCCGTGGCAATGCTTGTACTTCTTGCCCGAGCCGCAGGGGCAAGGCTCGTTGCGTCCGACCTTGCCCCAGGTGGCCGGATTTTTCGGGTCGCGCTCGATCGCACGCTGGGCGCCATTGCCGCCGGCCATGGCCGGCGAGAGCGACGCATCGGCAAGCGCCATCTCGTCCTCACCGGTGAACGGATCGATCTTGTGCGCTTCCATATAGGGAAGCTGCTGCTGTTGATCTTCCGGCGGAGCCTGCACCACCTCGACACGCATCAGCTGGCCGGTTACGCCCTCGCGCAGATTGGCGATCATGCTCTCGAACAGCTGGAAGGCCTCGGACTTGTATTCGTTCAGCGGATCGCGCTGACCGTAGCCGCGCAGGCCCACAACCTGGCGCAGATGTTCGAGCATGACGAGGTGCTCGCGCCACAGATGGTCGAGCGTCTGCAGCAGGATCGACTTTTCGACATACCGCATCACTTCCGGGCCGTATTGTGCGATCTTCGCGGCCATATGCTCGTCGGCGCGCTTGGTGATGCGCTCGCGCACCTCCTCGTCCGCAATGCCCTCCTCCTTGGCCCAGTCCTGAATCGGAAGGTCGAGATTGAGGATGTGCTTGACGGCGTCCTGAAGGTTGGCGGTGTCCCATTGCTCCGGATAGGCATTTTCCGGGATGAACCGCGACACCAGATCGTGGATCAGCGCGTGGCGCATCTCGGTGACGGTCTCGCCGACATTCTCGTCCTTCATCAGCTCGATGCGCTGATCGAAAATCACCTTGCGCTGATCGTTGGCGACATCGTCATATTTCAGGATGTTCTTGCGCAGGTCGAAGTTGCGGGCCTCGACCTTCTGCTGGGCCTTTTCCAGCGCCTTGTTGATCCAGGGATGGATGATGGCCTCGCCCTCTTTCAGGCCGAGCTTGGTCAGCATGCCGTCGAGCTTGTCCGACCCGAAGATGCGCATCAGGTCGTCGTCCAGCGACAGGAAGAATTTGGAGCGGCCGGGATCGCCCTGACGGCCGGAACGGCCGCGCAGCTGGTTGTCGATGCGGCGGCTTTCATGGCGTTCGGTGCCGAGCACGAACAGGCCGCCGGCGGCCAGGGCCTTTTCTTTCAGGCGCGCCACCTGGTCGCGGATTTCCTGGGCGCGCCGCTCGCGCTCCTCGCCCTCGACGCCCTCGAGCTCCTGCTTGATGCGCATATCGGCATTGCCGCCGAGCTGAATGTCGGTACCGCGGCCGGCCATATTGGTGGCGATGGTGATGGCGCCGGGCACGCCGGCCTGCGACACGATATAGGCCTCCTGCTCGTGATAGCGCGCGTTCAGGATGGCGAACACCTTCGCCTTCTGAGCCCCTTCATCGCCGGTGTAGAGTTTGGCGAAGGCGTTGGGATCGGTGAAATCGTGCTGCTCCCAGCCCTGCTTGCGCAGCATCTCGGCCAGCGTTTCGGACTTCTCGATCGAGGTGGTGCCCACGAGTACCGGCTGGCCCTTCTGCTTGCATTCCTCAAGCAAGGCAATGATGGCGGCGTATTTCTCGCCGTTGGTGCGATAGACCTCGTCGTCCTGATCGTCACGGATCATCGGACGGTTGGTCGGCACCTCAACCACACTGAGCTTGTAGATGTCGAGAAACTCGTCGGCCTCGGTGAGCGCCGTGCCGGTCATGCCCGCAAGCTTGTCGTACATGCGGAAATAGTTCTGGAAGGTGATTGAGGCGAGCGTCTGGTTTTCCGGCTGAATCGGCTGGTGCTCCTTGGCCTCCAGCGCCTGATGCAGCCCTTCCGAGTAGCGGCGCCCCGGCATCATGCGTCCGGTAAACTCGTCGATGATGACCACCTCGCCGTTGCGGACGATGTAATCCTTGTCGCGCTGGAACAGCTTGTGGGCGCGCAGCGCCTGGTTGACATGGTGGACGGTGGAGACGTTCTCGATGTCGTAAAGCGAGTTGCCCTTGAGAAGGCCTGCCTCGCGCAGCGCCTGCTCCATCTTTTCCATGCCCGCTTCGGTGAGATTCACCGTGCGTTGCTTTTCATCGATCTCGTAGTCCGACTTGTCGAGGCGCGGGATATAGGCATCGATGGTGTTGTAGAAGTCGGAGCGATCGTCGAGCGGACCGGAGATGATCAGCGGCGTGCGTGCCTCGTCGATCAGGATCGAGTCGACCTCGTCCACGATGGCATAGACATGACCGCGCTGGACCATATCCTCCAGCCGGTACTTCATGTTGTCGCGCAGATAATCGAAGCCGAGTTCGTTATTGGTGCCGTAGGTGATGTCACAGTCATAGGCTTTCTTGCGCTCCTCGTCATCGAGCCCGTGGACGATGACGCCGGTGCTCAGGCCAAGGAAGCTGTAGATCAGGCCCATCCATTCGGAGTCGCGCTTGGCGAGATAGTCGTTGACGGTGACGACATGAACGCCCTTGCCGGCGAGCGCGTTCAGATAGACCGGCAGCGTGGCGACCAAGGTCTTGCCTTCGCCGGTCTTCATCTCGGCGATGCCGCCCTCGTGCAGGATCATGCCGCCGATCAGCTGGACGTCGAAATGACGCTGGCCGAGCACACGCTTGCCGGCCTCGCGGACCGTGGCGAATGCCGGGACCAGGATATCGTCGAGGGTCTTACCCTCGGCGAGCTGCTTTCGGAATTCGTCGGTGCGCGCACGCAGCTGATCGTCTGAGAGCTTGGCGATTTCGGGCTCCAGCGCATTGATCGCCTGGACGCGCGGCTGGTAACCCTTGATCCGCCGGTCATTGGCGGAGCCGAACAACTTGCGGGCGACTGCGCCAAGCATGCGAAATCCTTTTCTTTACGTCGTCTTTGGTCGGGCGCGCGGAACCGCGGTTCGGCTCCAGAGCTCCAGCACACGAAATTTTGACACCGCAGAGAACCGGCAGGCCGAAAGACCGCGAATCCACCCCGGAAACGATCCCGGCCGCGCGCCCGAATATAGCGGATCATGCGCAAAATCGGGGGATGCGGCCGGAAAGTAGTGGAGAAATAGGAGGGGGTCAGACCCTTGTCAATCAGCGCCAAACACCCGGTAAAGGCCACGCAATTGCCGAAAATTAAGGAGCATCGGCCATTGCCAAGCCCTATCGCTTGGGTAAGTGTCCGCCGCGAACCGCGGCAGGCTGCCCGTCCTTGAAGGAACCTCCATGACAAAAATCCGTCCCTCCTCGTTTTGGCTGCCTGTGCTCGCTGCCGCCGTGTTCGCAGCGGCTTTCCCGCTGACGGTCCAGGCCCAGACCGATCCGGTGGTCGCCAAGGTCGATGGCACCGAAATCCGGGAAAGCGACCTGCAGGCGGCCGAGGACGACATTGGCGCGCAGCTGCCGCCGATGGCTCCTGACGCCAAGAAGGACTACCTGACCACCTACGTCGCCGACATGATCCTGGTGTCCAAGGCCGCCGAGGCCAAGAAGCTCGGCGACACCGACGAATTCAAGCGCAAATTGGCGCTGGCCCGCACCAAGCTGCTGATGGAAGCGCTGCTGCAGAATGAAGCCAAGGCCGCTGTCACCGACGAGGCCATGAAGAAGGTCTATGCCGAAGCCATCAAGGATATCGGCAACGAGCAGGAGGTCAGCGCCCGACATATCCTCGTCGAATCCGAGGATGAGGCCAAGGCGATCGCCGCCGATCTCAAGAAGGGCGGCAATTTCGACGCCATCGCCAAGGAGAAGTCGAAGGATCCGGGCTCCAAGGATTCCGGCGGCGACCTCGGCTATTTCAGCAAGGACCAGATGGTTCCGGAATTCGCCGAAGCCGCCTTCAAGCTCGACAAGGGCCAGATTTCCGATCCGGTGAAATCGCAATTCGGCTGGCACATCATTCGCGTCGACGACAAGCGCGCCAAGCAGCCGCCCGCCTTCGATCAGGTCAAGGACCAGATCGAGAATTTCGTGCAGCGCCGTGCGCAGGCCGAACTGATCCAGAAGCTGCGCGCTGAGGCCAAGATCGAGAAGCTTGGCGAGAAGCCTGCCGATCCGGCTGCAAAGCCAAACGCAGCGGCGCCCGCGAAGAAATAGCCGCACAGCCACAGCATCAGGATAAGCGGGACGCGACAGCGTCCCGTTTTATTTTTGTCGTGGTCCCGCTATGACGTGAGCCGCCCGCAGTCACCGGGCGATGAGGCCCGCCCATGTCCACCGCCGTTTCTCCCCTCGCCCCGACCGACATTCCCGAACTGCCCGCGATCGATGGCGTGCGCGTCGCCACCGCCCAGGCCGGCATCCGCTACAAGAACCGCACCGACGTCTTGTTTGCCGCCTTCGACGAGGGAACGACGGTGGCCGGGGTCTTCACCCGCTCGAAATGTCCGTCGGCGCCGGTGGAATGGTGCCGCGCCCGCCTGAAGCGGGGGTCGGCGCGCGCGCTGGTGGTCAATTCCGGCAACGCCAACGCGTTCACGGGGAAAGCGGGACAGGCGGCGACGCAGCTCACCGCAAAACTCGCCGCCCAAGCGAATGGCTGCCGCTCTGACGAGGTGTTTCTCGCCTCCACCGGCGTGATCGGCGAGCCGCTCGACGCCACCAAGTTCGACACCGTGATGCAGACGCTGGTCGAAAGCGCCGGGCCCGGCCGCTTCCTCGATGCGGCCAAGGCGATCATGACCACCGATACCTTTCCAAAGGTCGCAACCGCGCAGGCCCGGATCGGCAAGACCCTGGTCACGATAAACGGCATCGCCAAGGGCGCCGGCATGATCGCGCCCGACATGGCGACGATGCTGTCCTTCATCTTCACCGATGCGCCGATTGCCGGATCGGCGCTGCAGAAGCTTTTGAGCGAAGGCGTCGTCGACACCTTCAATGCCGTCACCATCGACGGCGACACCTCGACTTCCGACACGCTGCTGGCCTTTGCGACCGGCGCCGCGGAGGCGCGCGGCGCGCCGCGCATCGCACGCGCCGGCGACCCGCGCCTGAAGTCTTTTCGCAAGGCGTTCAACGACGTGCTTGCAAACCTGTCCGAACAGGTGGCGCGGGACGGCGAGGGCGCGCGCAAGCTGGTCGAGATCAAGGTCGAGGGCGCCGTATCGGACAAGTCGGCGCGGCGCATTGCGATGTCGATCGCCAATTCGCCGCTGGTGAAGACCGCGATCGCCGGCGAGGACGCCAATTGGGGACGTGTGGTCATGGCTGTCGGCAAGGCCGGCGAGCCCGCCGATCGTGACAAGCTATCGATCTGGTTCAACGGCATCCGCGTCGCCACGAAGGGCGCGCGCGATCCGTCATATGATGAAGCGAAGGTTTCTGAATCGATGAAAAAGCCGGAAATCGAGCTGAAAGTCGCGCTCGGCCTCGGCAAGGGGCGCGATCGCGTGCTGACCTGCGACCTGACCAAAGACTACGTCGCAATCAACGGCGACTATCGCTCGTAATTGCGACGATTTTTGTAAGCCGCCGTTAAGAGGCGCGTTCGTAGAGTGAGCGACCGGTCGTGAGCGCCAGAATCCTGCTTGTTGCCGCCTGCGCCCTCATCGATGCCGATGGCCGTGTGCTCATTGCCGAGCGCCCGGCCGGCAAGGCGATGGCGGGACTTTGGGAATTCCCGGGCGGCAAGGTGGAAGACGGCGAGACGCCGGAGCAAACGCTGATACGCGAATTGCAGGAGGAACTGGGAATTGTCGTCAGGGAAGCCTGTCTCGCGCCCCTGACCTTTGCGAGCCACGCCTATCCGGATTTCCACCTCCTGATGCCGCTGTATATCTGCCGGCGCTGGGAGGGGCAGGTCGCGGCAAGGCACCATGTGCGGCTCGCCTGGGTCAGACCGAACAAGCTGAAGGATTATCCGATGCCGCCAGCCGATGCACCGCTAATCCCTCACCTGGCTGCCCTGTTGTAGTTGCGAGCAACCACGGAACCCGCCGATGGACACGATGAACCCGATCAACCGCACGCTGCGCAACTTTCTCCGCGACGACAGCGGCGCGACCGCAATCGAATATGCGATGATCGCCGCCGGCATTGCCGTCGCCATCGTCGCGGCCGTCAACTCGATCGGAGAGTCGGTCGTCAGCCTGTTCCAGAGCGTCGAGTCGGCGTGGCCGAGCTGATCCTGGATCAGAAGCCCGCCTTGTCGCCCGCCGGCCGTTCGGTGGTTCTCAGCGCATCGGCGAGACGCGCCTTGGCCGATCCCGGCCGCAGCGGCTTCTGCTGGCTCTCATGCGGCGCCCAACCCGACAACCAGACAACATCGAAGGTCGCACGCAGGCGGCCGTCCGCGTCGCGGAAGCGCTCCGCATAAATCTCCGCCATCCGTTGCAGGGTGGCGCGCTTCAGCGGCACGCGCCGGCGTTCGGTCAGCGCATTCGTCGCCCCCATGCCCCGAAGATCGCGCATCAGATCGAACGGCGTCGCGTAGCGCACGGTGAGCCGGTCGGCATCGACCACCGGCAGCGCAAAGCCGGTCCGCTGCAGCATGGCGCCGAGGTCGCGCAGATCGGCGAACGGCGCAACGCGCGGCGACACGCCGCCCTCGATCTCGGCTTCCGCTGCGGCAAAGGCCTGGCGCAATTCCGTCAGGGTCTCGCCGCCAAGCAGCGCCGCAAGAAACAAGCCGTCAGGCTTCAGAGCCCGGCGGATCTGCACCAGCGTTCCCGGCAGATCGTTGACGCCATGGAGCGCCAACGCCGACAATGCGAGATCGAGCGAGGCATCTGCAAACGGCAACGCTTCCTCGTCCGCGGCGACCAGAAGCGGCTCGCCACGCCGTAATTCGCAGGCCAGGAGATCGACCCCGATCACTCCGGCTGCAAGTCCGCGTGACCTGATCGCCGCACGAAGAACATTGCCCGGCGTGCCGATATCGGCGGCGACGGCAAAGCTGCGCTTTACCGCCGACAGGCGATCCACCAGTTCTTCTGCGACATGGGCGAGCAGAAAGTCGGCCGGGGCCGCCTGTGCGCGCAGGCGGCGGCGCTGCATCAGCGCGCGGTCGAAGATGTGGGGTACGTCTGCCACTTTCACGTGTCTCCTGACCGCGCTACGCTAATCCGGTTGGGGATGTCAGCGCATGTCCGGCATCGCGATGAACGAACGCATATCCGCGCGCCTGACGCAAATGGCGGCCGCGCTGCGGATGCCGTTTCGGCTGGTCCTCGATATCGGCCTGCCGCCGCTTTGCCCATCCTGCCGCGATCCGCTGGGCGACGGCGCCGGTCTGTGTCCGGATTGCTGGTCCAAGCTGTCGCCGATCGAGCGGCCGTTCTGCGAGAAGCTCGGCATTCCCTTCACCTACGATCCGGGCCCCGGCATCTATTCGATGCAGGCCATCGCCGATCCGCCGGCCTATACCCGCGCACGCGCCGCCGTCCGCTATGACGATGTCGCCCGCACCATGGTCCACGCCCTGAAATATGGCGACCGCCTCGATCTTGCACCGGTGATGGCGCGCTGGATGGCCCGCGCCGGCGCCGATCTGCTCCAGGACGCCGATATCGTCGTTCCCGTGCCGTTGCATTGGCGCAGGCTCTGGGCGCGCAGGTTCAACCAGTCGGCGACGCTCGCCGGCCTGATCGCCAAGCCGCGGCGGCTTGCGGTCAGCCACACTGCGCTGAAACGGGTGCGGGCGACGCCGCAACAAGTCGGTCTTTCAAAGACCGAGCGGGCGACCAATGTACAGGGCGCGTTTCAGGTCGACGCCGCCGGAAAGGCCGAGATTGCGCGCCGTCATGTCGTGCTGGTGGACGACGTCCTCACCTCCGGAGCAACCGTGGATACCTGTGCCCGCGCGCTCCTGCGCGCCGGCGCCCGGCAGGTGGATGTGCTGGTCTTCGCGCGGGTTGTCGACAGCATCCGGACGCCCATATAAAGGTTTCCAACGAAACGAAAATCCAGATGCCTCCGGTCGAAATCTACACCACCGCCTATTGCCCCTATTGCGCCTGGGCGAAAGACCTACTGGCCAAGAAGGGCGTGCCGTTCAAGGAGATCGATGTCGGCGGCAACCCCGTCTTGCGCTCGCAGATGACGGCGCGGGCAGGCGGGCGGACCACCGTGCCGCAGATCTTTATCGGCCCGGCCCATGTCGGCGGCTGCGACGATCTTTACGCGCTGGAGGATGCCGGCAAGCTCGATCCGCTGCTGGCGCAAGATGGACCTGCGACATGAAGCGATCGGGCGCGAAATTCCGGGCCGGCCTCGTCCAGATGCGGACCGGACGGACACCGCAGACCAATCTCGATCACGCAGCCGCCATGATCCGCGAAGCTGCCGGTGCGGGGGCGGACTATGTGCAGACGCCCGAAATGACCAACATCATGGAGCTGTCGCGCGAGAAGCTGTTCGCCGCCATCACCGATGAGGACAAGGATATCTGCCTCGCAGCGCTGCGCGAGCTGGCGCGGGAGCTGAAAATCTATCTGCATATCGGCTCGCTCGCGATCAAGGTGTCGCCGGAAAAGGCGGCCAACCGCGCCTTCATAATCGATCCGCAGGGCGAGATCGTCGCCCGCTACGACAAGATCCACATGTTCGATGTCGATCTCGCCAATGGCGAGAGCTACCGCGAATCCAACAATTTCCGTCCGGGCGAAAGCGCGGTCGTGGCCGATCTGCCCTTCGCGCGCTTCGGCCTGACCATCTGCTACGATCTGCGCTTCCCTGCTCTGTATCGCGCGCTGGCCGAAGCCGGCGCGACCGTTCTGACGATCCCCGCGGCATTCACGCGGCAGACCGGCGAGGCGCACTGGCACACGCTGATCCGGGCCCGCGCGATCGAGAACGGCTCTTTTGTCCTGGCAGCGGCGCAGGGCGGCACACACGAGAATGGCCGTTCGACGTTCGGGCATTCCCTGGCCGTTGACCCGTGGGGGCGCATCATTGCAGAAGGCGGCACCGAACCGGGCGTGACCCTGGTCGAGATCGATCCAGCCGAGGTTGCAGCCGCGCGCGCCAAGGTGCCGTCGCTGCAGCACGGCCGCCGCTTCGACATCGTCGAGCCGATGGCGGAGCCGGCGCGTCTGCATGTTGTTGGTGACACGGCATGATCAAATACGCGCTCGTCTGCGAGCGGAAACATACCTTCGACGTCTGGTTCAGCGACTCCGCCGATTACGACCGGCAGCGCAAACGCGGGCTCGTGAGCTGCCCGGTCTGCGACACCAAGAAGGTGGAGAAGGCGATCATGGCGCCGGCGCTTGGCCGCGGCGCAAAGAAGCGCAGCGCGCCGGCTCCGATCGAGGCTCCGGTGCCCGCACCGAACCTGCCCGCGGTCCCGGCCGCCGCGCCGGTCGCCATGATCTCGCCGGTGGAGCAGGAATTGCGCGCCAAGCTCAAGGAATTGCGCGACCATCTCATCAAGAACGCCGACAATGTCGGCAAGAAGTTTCCGGAAGAGGCGCGCAGGATGCATTACGGCGAGATCGAACAGCGCTCGATCTATGGCGAAGCCACGCCGCAGGAAGCCAAGGAACTGCTCGACGAGGGCATCGAATTGCACCCCCTGCCAATATTGCCGGACGAGCGCAATTGACCGGACCGCGCACGAGCCGGGCGCCATAATCCGGAGACAGACATGACAAGCGGGACCACGCCGTTGCGGCTGATCCTGATCGTGCTCGGGTTCGGCATTCTGGCGATGCTGGTCTTCCCCGAGGCGCGCTATCATTTCCTGTCGCAGACCGCGCCGCGTCCGGTCACCCCGCGCGGCGACCTGTCGAGTCTCGAACGCAGCACCATCGAACTGTTCGAGCGCGCCTCGCCCTCGGTTGTCCAGATCATCGCCCAGCGCGGCGGCGGCCTCTTCACCGAGAGCGACGACTCCGCCGCAGGCACCGGCACCGGCTTTCTGTGGGACAGCGCCGGCAACATCGTCACCAATGCGCATGTGGTGCAGAATGCCGCGCGGGTTGCCGTGCGCACCTCCTCGGGCGGCCTCTACAATGCCGATGTCGTCGGCACCGCGCCCAATTACGACCTCGCGGTGGTCCGCATCATGAAATTTGCCGACCTGCCGCCGCCGCTGCCGGTCGGCACCTCGGCCGATCTGCGGGTCGGCCAGTCGGTCTTCGCCATCGGCAATCCGTTCGGTCTCGACCAGACCCTGACCACAGGCGTCATCAGCGCGTTGAAGCGGCGCATGCCGACCGCCGGCGGACGCGAGATCGCCGACGTGATCCAGACCGATGCCGCGATCAATCCCGGCAATTCCGGCGGCCCGTTGCTGGATTCCGCGGGCCGGCTGATCGGGGTCAATACCGCGATCCTGTCGCCGTCCGGCACCTCGGCCGGGATCGGCTTCGCCATCCCGGTCGATATCGTCAACCGCGTCGTGCCCGAGCTCATCAAGTCGGGACGGGTGCGCACGCCCGGGATCGGGATCGTCGCCGCGAGCGAAGCCGTCGCCTCCCGGGCCGGCATCGATGGCGTCGTCATCGTGCAGACCGCGCCGAATTCGCCCGCCGCGCGCGCCGGCCTGCGCGGCGTCGATCCACGCACCGGGGCGGTGGGCGATGTCATCGTCGGCGCCAATGGCAAGCGGGTGCGCAAATTGTCCGACCTCACCGACATACTGGAACAAGTCGGCGTGTCCGGGCAAATCCGGCTGACCATCCTGCGCGGCGGCGGCGAACAGACCATCAC
Source organism: Pseudorhodoplanes sp. (assembly GCF_046289595.1). Classification (GTDB taxonomy): domain Bacteria; phylum Pseudomonadota; class Alphaproteobacteria; order Rhizobiales; family Xanthobacteraceae; genus Pseudorhodoplanes. Next base: position 21,015 of record NZ_JBKBVB010000037.1, on the reverse strand, counting down.
GGTCGATGTTGTGGATATTGCGGCACGCTGAGCCCGCGCCCGCTCAATGCGCCCAGATCAGCAGCGCAACGCCGGTCACGACCAGCACGATGCCCAGCGCTTCCCGGCGCGTTGTCCGTTGGCCGAAGACGAGGCTCGAGATCGCCTGCGCGAACAGCACCTCGACCAGCGCCAGCGTGCGCACGCTTGCCGCGGTCGCCAGCGCAAAGGCGAGAAACCAGAATTGCGAGGCGGTCGCACCCATGAAACCGGCGAACAGCGACGGCCGCCAGGCCTTCATGATGGCGGCCATGACGTCGGGGCTCCGCCACATCAGCCAGGCCGACAGCAGCACCGCCTGCATCGCAAGACCGGCGGTGAGCGTGAAGGTCGCGGCCATCACGTAGTTCGATAACTCAAGGCTCAGAATGCCGCCGCGATAGCCGACCGCGGACAGGGCGAAGGCCGCACCCGACGAAAGCCCGAGCAGCGTCGGCCGCCAGCTGTCGTTTGCCGCCCCCCCTGGCTTCAGCGACATCGTAACGACGCCGGCCGTTGCGATCAGGATGGCGGCGACCATGCCGGGCGTGAGCCGGTCGCCGAGAAAGATCAGCCCGAACAGCGCGACCTGCACCGGCTCGGTCTTGATATAGGCGATGGTGACCACGAACGAGCGTTCGCCCATCGCCATCAGCATCAGCGCGGTGGCGAGCACCTGCGCACCCATGCCGAGCAGCACCCACAGCCAGAACACCTGGGCCGGCGATGGCAGCGCCGCGCCGGAGATCAGCACCAGCGCGCTCAGGAACACGACCGCGAAGGGAAAGCCGAACAGAAACCGCACATGGGTCGCGCCCGCGGTGCCGAGCGTTGCCGTCAATTCGCGCTGCATGGCGTTGCGCACGGTCTGTGCGCCTGCGGCCAGCAGGGTGAACACGATCCACAGCCAGCCGGATTCGGGCATTTGACTTCAGAGCAGGTTTGACGAAACGCAGACCAACCGAAGCCCGCTCATGCCCGCGAAGGCGGGTATCCAGTAGTCCTGACTCTGGGTGCCCACCTTCGCGGGGACGAGCGGAGAGATTTGCACGGCGTTGGACGTCAAACCGTCTCGAGCTGATGCGCCTTGCCGTTTTCGTCCCATTCGGTGACGGCCCCGCACTCGTTGTCGACCAGCGTCATCAGGTCGAAATAGCGGATGGTGGGATAGCCGCCGGTGCGCTTCTTCACGGTCTCGCGCCATTCGTCGTTATGGGCACGCTGCGCCGCCTCGACCGACGGCCAGATATAGACCCCGGCCCCGGTGCCCTCGGCCTCGCCGATGCCCCAGAGGAAATGCTTGCGCACCAGGTCCTTGTTGGCGGCCCATTTGCCGACCACACCGCGAATGCCTTCGATCTCCTTGGCGCGGGTATGGCCCTCGGGAAAGGTGAAGGTGACAAGTTCGACGATCATGACCCGGCTCCAGTCTGAAAAAAACCGCGGCCATGATGCCACGACTGCGGACAGAGCGGATAACTTTTCTGCCGGCTGCCTGCCATGCGATTTCGGCGCAGGCTCAGGCGCCCCGCGCGGCGGTCAGCATGTAGTTCACGTCCATATCGGACGACAATTCCCAGCGGTCGCCCATCACGCGGTACACCACGCCGCGCTCGTCCACGACATCGAGGCCGGCGGCCTGCATCGCCGCTTCCAGCTCGGCAGGCGTAACGAATTTGTCCCAGCGATGGGTGCCGCGCGGCAGCCAGCGCAGCACATATTCGGCGCCGACGATGGCGAGCGCGAAGCTCTTCATCGTGCGGTTCAGGGTGGCGGCGATCATCATGCCGCCCGGCCGCACCATCTGCGCGCAGCGGCGCACGAACAGCCCGACATCGGCAACGTGCTCGACCACCTCCATCGCCAGCACCACATCGAATTTCTCGCCCTTGTCGGCGAGGGCTTCCGCCGTGACCGGGCGATAATCGATGACGAGGTCGGTCAGCGCCGCATGCTTGCGGGCCACCGCGATATTCGCCTCGGAGGGGTCGGCGCCCAACACATTGGCGCCCAGCCGGGCGAGCGGCTCGGACAGGATGCCGCCGCCGCAGCCGATATCAAGGATCCGCAGGCCGGTCAGGCAGCCGATCTGGCGCGGGTTCCGGCCAAAATGGGTCGCGACCTGGTCGCGGATATAGGCAAGCCGGACCGGATTGAACTTGTGCAGCATCGCCATGGGGCCGCGCTCGTCCCACCATTGCGCGGCGAGCTTCGAAAACTGCTCGATCTCGGCCCGATCGACGGTGGATTGCCCCGGCATTCCTGATACCCCATCACGCAACGGACCCGGCGTCGGCGTGGCGCCTGGGTCCTGCTGCCGTGTTTAGAGGATTTACCGCCGTCCGGCAGCCCGGCCCCCATCACATTTCGCTGACTCCCGCGCCTTGCGGGCATTCGATGACGCCGCTATGACTGCGCCCGCGCCGGGCGACGCCCCACCGCCGCGCATTAACCCTCTCCGGGGTGCCGATTCTTTCATGTCACGCCTTGTGCTGAAGTTCGGCGGAACGTCGGTCGCCGATCTCGACCGCATCCGCAACGTCGCGCGCCATGTGCAGCGCGAATACAATGCCGGACACGATGTCGCGGTGGTGGTCTCGGCCATGGCCGGCAAGACCAACGAGCTCGTGGCCTGGTGCCGCGACGCCTCGCCGATGCACGATGCGCGCGAATACGACGCCATCGTCTCGTCCGGCGAGAATGTCACCGCCGGCCTCCTCGCCATCGTGTTGCAAAGCATGGGCATCAGTGCGCGGTCCTGGCAGGGCTGGCAATTGCCGATGTACACCACGAATGCGCACGGCTCGGCGCGCATTTCTGAACTGAACGGCGCGGAGATCGTGAAGCGCTTCCGCGAGCGCAAGGAAGTCGCGGTGATCGCCGGCTTCCAGGGCATCCACAAGGAGACCGGCCGCATCACCACACTCGGCCGCGGCGGCTCGGATACGTCGGCGGTGGCGATTGCGGCTGCAATCGAGGCGGATCGCTGCGACATCTACACCGACGTCGACGGCGTCTACACCACCGATCCGCGCGTGGTGCCGAAGGCGCGGCGGCTCGACAAGGTGGCCTTCGAGGAAATGCTGGAGCTTGCGTCGCTCGGCGCCAAGGTTCTGCAGGTCCGCTCGGTCGAACTCGGCATGGTGCACAAGGTGAAAATCTTCGTGCGCTCCAGTTTCGACAAGCCCGAAGACATCGATCCGCACGGCATGCCTCCGGGCACGCTGATCTGCGACGAGGAGGATATCGTGGAGCAACAGGTCGTCACCGGGATCGCCTTCTCGAAGGACGAAGCGCAGATCTCGATCCGCAATGTCGAGGACAAGCCGGGCATCGCCGCTGCGATCTTCGGCCCGCTCGCCGATACCAGCATCAATGTCGACATGATCGTGCAGAATGTGTCGGCAGACGGCAAGACCACGGACCTGACCTTCACCGTGCCGGCCGCCGACTACACGCGCGCGATGGACGTCATCAGCAAAGCCAAGGACCAGATCGGCTATCAGCGCGTCGATGGCGCAACCGATGTGGCGAAAGTCTCGGTGATCGGCATCGGCATGCGCAGCCATGCCGGCGTCGCCGCGCGCGCGTTCAAGGCTTTGGCCGAGCGCAACATCAACATCCGCGCGATCACGACGTCGGAAATCAAGTTCTCGGTCCTGATCGACGCCGCCTATACCGAGCTTGCCGTGCGCACGCTGCATTCGCTGTACGGGCTGGATAAGGCTTAGCATTTTTCCGTTCGTGCCCGCGAAAGCGGGGACGAAGAGTCACACGCCCCCGCTCTCGTCCTTGGCCTTCTGGAACGCCGCTTGCGCGGGAATGAGCGGCGTGTGCGGCGTGTGATCGGATTAAGCAAAGCTCCGCCGGCCCTGTTCTTTTGCCGGCGCGGGCGCGCCCGTAGTCCCATCTTGCATTCCTTCCCTCGGGTAAACCCAAGGGGGCGCGGAACGCCGGGCTTTCAGCCAGCCCGTGGCCTCATGCGCGATGTGGGAAAGCGCATGAGCAGGTAGTCACCACGGACCGCCGAAAAATTCCGGCGTTCCGCGCGCGGTGTTTGAAGGCTTGCTCCGCTGGACCCCCGGTGGACTGACGAACCTATCCACCGCTATGACGACCTGACCTGAACCTTTCCGGATGTGGCGTCCGTACTCGGTCTGGCCACCACGGTCCCCCAAGTGACGAAGGCGCATCCTTCGCCGGAACCCAGCAGCTTGGGCCTCCGCTGCGACACGCACGTCTTGCGTCCCGCAACGGCCACCGCATCCCGCCCCGCGTCTTGTGACGCTCATGAGACGCCCCTTGGACGGGGCGGGATGGAAAGATTGAACCATGGGAAGATGGCGGAAATAAGGAAATTAATCCTAGTATCTTTTCGCCCATTATGCGTTAAAACCCGCGCTGCGGCCCGCGCCGCCAACGACAGATCATCGGGACAGATGTGTGCATAGAACGAGTTCCACGATTGCTGTGATCGCGCAGGGCGCAATGGGCGCAGGCGTCGGAAGACGCCTCACCGACCATGGTGCGCGCGTGCTCACGCAGCTCAAAGGGCGGAGCGAGGCGAGCGTCGCGCGGGCCAACGCCGCCGGAATGCTCGACGCCAGCGATGCCGAGATCGCCGCCTCGGATGTCATCCTCTCCATCGTGCCGCCGGGCGAAGCCCTGCCGCTGGCACGGCGGCTTGCACCCGCCCTCACCGCTGCGAACAAAAAGCCGCTCTATGCCGATTGCAACGCGGTGAGCCCGGACACGGTGAAGGAGATTGCCGGCGTCATCGCGGCGACCGGCACGCCGTTCGCCGATGCAGGGATTATCGGTGGCCCGCCGCGCGCGGGCTATGGCGGACCGGTGTTCTATTTTTCGGGCGCCGAAGCCGGGCCGCTGCAGCAGCTCAACGATGCGGGTCTGGTGTTCCGGCAGGTCGAGGGCGGCATCGGCGCCGCTTCGGCGCTGAAAATGTGCTACGGCGGCATCACCAAGGGGCTGACCGCAGTGGGCTCCGCGATGCTGCTGGCGGCCACGCGGGCGGGCGTTGCCGAGGCATTGCATGCAGAACTGGCCGCAAGCCAGCCCAATCTTCTTGCCTATTTCCAGCGCAGCGTGCCGGACATGTTCGGCAAGGCCTATCGCTGGGTGGCCGAAATGGACGAGATCGCGCGATTCAACGGCGGCGGGCCCTCGCGCGAGATGTACGAGGCGATCGCCGATCTCTATGAGCGGCTGGCCGCCGATCAGCGCGGCGGCAAGACGGATATTGCCGCCTTGGCGCAATTTTTCGAAAAAGTCCGGGAAATAAAACCGGAAACACCGCCCGTCCCCGAGCCGAGTTTGGGATCACGCAAGACGCCCTGAACGCCTCCCTTGCGGCTGCCATGCCGCAGCCGCTATAGCCGCCCTGTAACCTTTAAGGACATCGACCCATGCGAGGCGCCATGGGCGGCCCGCGCGTGCTGTTGCGCCGGCTCCGCGAAGTGATGGCGGAACCGGTGAGCGCGCAGGACCGCCTCGACCGGATCGTCGTGCTGATCGCCGCCAACATGGTGGCGGAAGTGTGCTCCGTCTACGTGTTGCGCGTCGACGGCACGCTCGAGCTATACGCGACCGAGGGCCTCAACAAGGAAGCCGTCCACCAGACCGTGATGCGCATCGACGAGGGCCTGGTCGGCCTCGTAGCCAGCCAGGCCAACGCCATCAACCTGCAGGACGCGCAATCGCATCCGGCCTTCTCGTACCGGCCGGAAACCGGCGAAGAAATCTACCACTCCTTCCTCGGCGTGCCGATCCTGCGTGCCGGCAATACGCTCGGCGTGCTGGTGGTGCAGAACCGCGCCCACCGCAATTATTCCGAGGAGGAAGAAGAGGCGCTGCAGACCACCGCGATGGTGCTCGCGGAGATGATCGCCTCGGGCGAGCTCGCCTCGCTCGCCAAGCCGGGCGCCGAGCCCGCCGTTCATCCGCGCCGTCATCTGCGCGGCAATGTGCTGTCTGAAGGCATCGCGCTGGGTCACGCCGTGCTGCACGAGCCGCGCGTGGTGATCAAGAATTTCGTGGCCGATGACATTCCGGGCGAACTGAAGCGGCTCGACGACGCGATCGCTGCGATGCGCTCCGATGTCGATGTGATGCTGGAGCGCGGCGAGATCGCCGATGGCGGCGAGCACAAGGACATTCTCGAAACCTACCGGATGTTCGCCCATGACCGCGGCTGGCTTGCACGCATGCGCGAGGCGATCCGCACCGGGCTGACTGCGGAAGCCGGCGTCGAGCGCGTTCAATCCGATACCCGCGCGCGCATGCTGCGCGCCACCGACCCCTATCTGCGCGAGCGCCTGCACGATCTCGACGACCTCGCCAACCGGCTGATGCGCCAGCTGATGGGGGTCGAACACGCCCCGCATCGCGATCAACTGCCCGACAATGCCATCATCGTCGCGCGCATGATGGGGCCGGCGGCCCTGCTCGATTACGACCGCAAAAGACTGCGGGGGCTGATCCTGGAAGAAGGCGGCCCCACGTCGCATGTCGCGATCGTGGCGCGCGCGCTCGGCATTCCCGCGGTCGGCGAGGTCGAGAACGCGGCGGGTCTCGTCGAGTCCGGCGATCCGGTCATCGTCGACGGCATTTCGGGGGACGTTTACCTGCGGCCGCCTCCGGATATCGAGGCGGCCTATGTCGAGCGGGTCAAGCTGCGCGCCCGCAAACAGGCCCAGTATCAAGCCTTGCGCGGACGCGCTTGCGTCACCCGTGACGGGCACGAGATTGCTCTGCATCTCAATGCCGGCCTCTTGGTCGACCTGCCGCATATCGAGGAAACCGGTGCGGCGGGCATCGGCCTGTTCCGCACCGAGCTGCAATTCATGGTGGCGACGTCGTTCCCGCGCATCGGCGAGCAGCTTGCGCTCTATCGTTCGGTGATGGAGACCGCCGGCGAAAAGCCGGTGACCTTCCGCACCCTCGATATCGGCGGCGACAAGGTGCTGCCCTATATGAGCGCCTCCGAGGAAGAGAACCCGGCGATGGGCTGGCGCGCGATCCGGCTTGGGCTCGACCGGCCCGGCTTGATGCGCTCTCAGATCCGCGCGCTGTTGCGCGCCGCCTCCGGCAAGGCACTGCGCATCATGTTTCCGATGGTCGCCGTGGTCGACGAATTCGACCAGGGCAAGCTGATGGTCGAGCACGAACTGACCTATCTGCGCCGGCATGGACACACCTTGCCGGAACGGGTCGAGATCGGCGTCATGGTGGAGGTTCCCTCACTCCTGTTCCAGCTCGACGACCTGTTGCCGCGGGTGGATTTTCTCTCGGTCGGCTCCAACGATCTGTGCCAGTTCCTGTTTGCCGCCGACCGCGGCAATTCGCATGTCTCCGGGCGCTACGATCCGATCTCGGTACCGGTGGTGCGGGCGCTGCGGCTGATCGCGCGCAAGGGCCGCGAGCACAAAAAGCCGGTGACGCTGTGCGGCGAGCTTGCGTCGAAACCGATCGGCGCGCTGGTCCTGGTCGCCATCGGCTACCGCTCGCTGTCGCTGACGCCGTCTGCGGTCGGCCCGGTGAAATCGATGCTGCTGGAACTCGACGCGGAGAAGGCGCTCGCCGCCATCGGGCCGCTGCTCGACCATGGCGAAACCGGCGTCACGCTGCGCCAGCGGATCGAACAATTCGCGGCGTCCGAGAATTTGCAGCTCTAAGAAGCACGCCATAGACCAAACCATGCTGCCACACGTCAAACTCGACGCCCTGATGCTGCGTCATGCCGAACTCGAAGCGAGGCTGTCGGGCCAGGTCGGTGCCGACGAATTCGTCAAGCTGTCGCGCGAATTGTCGGATCTTGCGCCCGTGGTCGAGGCGATCCGCGCCTATCGCGCCGCCTCGGCCGAACTCGAAGATGTCGAGGCCTTGTTCGCCGACGCGTCGACCGACGCCGAGATGCGCGAGATCGCCGACGCCGAGCGGCGCGCGCTGCGCGACAAGCTGGAGGTGCTGGAAAAGGACATCCGCGTCCAGCTGCTGCCCAAGGACGCGATGGACGAGCGCAGCGTGGTCATCGAAATCCGCGCCGGCACCGGCGGCGACGAGGCCTCACTGTTCGCCGGCGTGCTGTTTCGCATGTACGAGCGCTATGCCGCCAAGCAGGGCTGGACGGTCGAGGTGGTGTCGGAAAGCGAGGGCGCCGTCGGCGGCTACAAGGAGATCATCGCCGAGATCACCGGCCGCGGCGTCTATGCCAAGCTGAAATACGAATCCGGCGTTCACCGCGTGCAGCGCGTGCCGGAAACCGAAGCCTCCGGACGCATCCATACTTCTGCGGCGACGGTCGCCGTTCTGCCGCAGGCCGAGGATGTGGACATCACGATCCGCGACGAGGACCTGAAGATCGACACCATGCGCGCGCAGGGCGCGGGCGGCCAGCACGTCAACAAGACCGAATCGGCAATCCGCATCACCCATATCCCCTCCGGCATCGTGGTGGCCGTGCAGGAGGATCGCTCGCAGCACAAGAACAAGGCCAAGGCGATGGCGCTCTTGCGCACGCGGCTTTACGACGCCGAACGCGAGAAACTGGATTCCGCGCGCGCCGCCGACCGCAAGGTGCAGGTCGGATCGGGCGATCGCTCCGAACGCATCCGCACCTACAATTTCCCGCAAGGCCGCGTCACCGACCACCGCATCAACCTGACGCTTTACAAGCTGCCGGAAATCATCGAGGGCGAGGCGCTCGGCGAAATCATCGATGCGCTGGTCGCGGAAAATCAGGCCGCCCTGCTCGCGGCGCAGAACGACGCCGCGTGATGCCGCCCGGCCTCTCGGGCGCCAGAACCATCGAGAGCGCGCGCCGCGTGCTGACCGCGCGATTCGCCGAGGCCGGGATTGATTCCCCCGCTCTCGATGCCCGGCTGATTGTCGGGCACGCCTTGTCGCTCGATCACACCGGTCTCGCCACGCAGGCCAGCCGCAGCCTGTCCGAAAGCGAACGCGCCGCGATTGCGGCGCTGGCGGAGCGCAGGCTGCAGGGCGAGCCGGTGGCGCGGATCATCGGCGTGAAGGAGTTCTGGAGTCTCCCCTTTGCGCTGTCGTCCGCAACGCTGGTGCCGCGACCGGATACGGAAACGGTCGTTGAAGCAGCGCTGGAGGCGATCGGCGAACAGCGAAAGCATGACGCCTTGCGCATCGCCGATCTCGGCACCGGCACCGGCGCGATCCTGCTGGCGCTGCTGCACGAATGGCCGAATGCGACCGGCATCGGCACCGACATCGATCCGCAGGCGATCGAAACTGCTAGGGCAAATGCGAAGGCGCTCGGACTTGCATCGCGCGCGCAATTCCAGATCGCCGATTTCGAGACAGAACTCGGCGAGCGTTTCGACCTCGTGGTGTCGAACCCGCCCTATATTCCCTCCCGCGACATTGCCGCGCTCGATCGCGAGGTGCGCGAGCACGACCCGCTGCGCGCACTCGATGGCGGCGCCGACGGCCTCGATGCCTACCGTGCCATCGCCCGGGCGGCGCCGGGGCTGATCCGCCCGGGCGGGCACCTGATTCTCGAAATCGGTGCGGGTCAGGAGGCCGATGTCCGGGCTCTCGTTTCCTCGTCTGCCGCTCTTGAATGGTGCGGGACGCGTCACGATGTATCGGCTGTGCCACGCGCCTTGTGGTTTCGCCGCGGCCCCGGCTGAAGGGCGGTAGACGGCTGAAATTTGGGGTTTTTGCCATTCCCGCACGGCATCCCGCCCCGCAAAAATAACGCTTGGATTATCGCAGCGGACAGACTAGTTTCCGCTCCGGATTTGGCCCTGACACGGGCTGCCACCTGAGGCCCAGAGCCGGTTTTTGCGCGGGAAGAGGGCTTCCCCCGACCGGCAGCGGCGGCGGCGAACCGGCATCAAGGGTAGGTAACCGACGGGCCGAGTGCCGATAAGGGCATGTAGCCGAAACGGGCATGTAGCCGAAACGGGCATTGGTCGACATAACAGGTCGAACGACGAAACAGACCGAACGAAAGACATTCTGCCGATTTGATCGGATGCTATGCACGTCAGCATCGGACCGATGGCGATGGCATCGCCATACCGGTCGAACCGGCTGAGAGGCGGCGTTTTGCGCCGGGGGGTAGAACACTGTCGAAGGGATACCGGTCCGGTCGCCCGCACTTGCTGAAGGGCAATCGGCCATGGTCCGAAAGACGCATCGCACGTCGCATGCGCGCGGAACCGGGATCTTTTCGGCATGTCCAAGTCGAGTGATTCGCAACGCGGCGCATGCCCGCGCCAATCGGGAGTCGGCAAACAGGCAAGCCATGAGAAACGGTCAGAACAAGCATCGGATGCGGGGCCGCAATCGCGGCGGCAAGAGTCACAATCCGCTGACACGGGTTTACGAATCCAACGGCCCCGATGTGAAAATTCGCGGGACCGCGAACCATATCGCCGAAAAATACATTCAGCTTGCACGCGATGCGACCGCCTCCGGCGACCCGGTTGCGGCGGAGAATTACTATCAGCATGCCGAGCATTATTTCCGCCTGATCGCGGCGGCGCAGGAACAGTTCCGGCAGAGCCAGCCATACCAGCAGCGCGACGCCGGCGACGAGAATTTCGACGACGGCGACGACGCGCAGCCGGCCTATGGCGGCGGCGAGCCGCGCGAGCAGCCCTATCAGCAGCCGCGCGAGTCGCAGTCGTTTCAGCAGCGCGATCGTGAGCAGCGCGAACAGCCCTATCCGCCGCGCGAGCAGCCCCGCGAATATCGCGGTGAAGGCCGCAGCGATAATCGCAACGAAAGCCGTCAGCAGCACCAGGTCAACGGCGCACAGGACGACGATGTCGAGCGTCTGCCCTCGTTCATCACCGGTGGCCCGGCGCAGGCCGCAGGCCAGGCCAATGGCGGCCATGAGGGCCAGCAGGCCGACCGTTTCCCGCTGCACCGGCGCCGCAGGCGGCCGCGCGGCCCGCGTCCCGACATGGCGGCGGGCGAAGGCGGCGATGACGCAAGCCCGGCTCCGGCCGGCGAGTAGCTGCCAGAATTGCCGGCCTTGCCGGACTGAACCGGCAATGTGTCGGCGCCGGGACGCTTGCACCGTTATTGGTCCGTTGCGCGTTCGCCGGTCGTGCCTTCGCCCGATGCGCCGGTCATGCTTGCGCATGTCAGAGACCCGCCTTCGCGCGCCGCACCGCCCGCCGAGGGCGCCAGCGCCGGTTCCAGCCGCGGCACCAATACGCGCCGCTCGCGTTTCACCGCAATGGCGCGATAAGCCTGCTTGGTCGCTTCGACGATGTGTACGCCGGCAAAGGGGCCGAGCACGCTCGGCCCGAAGCGCTCCCAGACGCCCGCCGAGCGCAAGAACCAGTTGCGCTGAACCGGCGGCACGAACAGCGCCTCACCCCAGCCATTCGGCACGAAGGAGGTTTCGCGCAGAATGCGGGTGATCTGCGAGCGTGAATAGGGCCTTCCATGGCCGAACGGCGTGGTGTCGATACGCGCCCACAAGCCGCGCCGGTTCGGGACTACGGCAATCAGCCGTCCGTTCGCCGCAAGAACGCGCCACACCTCGCGAAGCAGCCGCACCGGGTCGTCGGCCATTTCCAGCGCATGGACCAGCAGCACGCGATCGACGGCAGAATCGGTGAGCGGCAACTCGCTCTCGTCGACCAGCGCTGCGAGCCCGGGCCGGTTGCTTGGCCATTTCATCACGCCCTGCGAGGCCGGCATGAAGGCGAGGCAGCGCTCCGCGTCCTCGCGGAACAGGCCCATATAGGGGGTGGTATAGCCAATGCCGACGATGCGCTCGCCGCGCGGCCCATTGCGGCGTGCGCGGATGCCGCGCCCGACCAAACGCCGCGCCACGATTCCAAGCGGCTGGGCATAGAAATTTCTCAAGTCTACGACGTCGACAAACATCCGGTTACGGTAGCATGAAACATGCGCAGGCCGGCCCGCATCCTGACGCATTCTCCAAAGCCTGGCGGCATGATAGCGTGACGGTTTATCCAGCAGAAAAACGGAACTGACATGCCGGCGAAAATCCACCAATTTCCGTGCCTCTCCGACAATTTCGGGGTTCTGATCCACGATCCCGAAACCGGCGCCACGGCTGCGATCGACGCGCCGGAAGCGGCCGCCGTGGAGAAGGCGCTGGCCGATACCGGCTGGACGCTGACCGACATCCTGGTGACCCACCATCATGCCGACCACACGCAAGGAATCCCCGAACTGAAAGCGAAGCACAAATGCCGCGTCACCGCGCCGAAGAACGAGGCGGACAGGATCGCGGATGTGGACGCCACCTATGGCGAGGGCGACACGGTGAAGCTCGGCTCGCTCGAAGCCCGCGTCATCGATACGCCGGGCCATACTGCGGGGCATATCTCGCTTGTTTTCGACAAGGAGAAAGTTGCATTCCTCGGCGACACGCTGTTCTCGATCGGCTGCGGCCGGGTGATCGAGGGCACGCCCGCGCAGATGTGGGACTCGCTTCTGAAAATCCGCGCGCTCCCAGACGACATCACCTTCTATTGCGGGCACGAATATACCCAGGCGAATATCAAGTTCGCGCTGACCATCGAGCCGGAAAATCCGGCCTTGCAGAAGCGCGCGGCGGAAGTGGACGAATTGCGCGCGGCCGGCAAGCCGACACTGCCGCAAACGCTCGGGGCGGAAAAGGCCGCCAATGTGTTCCTGCGCGCGGATATTCCCTCTGTCGCCGAATCTCTCGGCATGAGCGGCAAATCCGCGGCGGAGGTGTTCACCGAAATCCGCGCGCGCAAGAACACGTTTTAACCCCTCCTCCGCTCATGCCCGCGAAGGCGGGCATCCAGAATACTTTGCTCTGGGTCCCCGCTTTCGCGGGGACGAGCGGACAACAAGCCGGCCCGTCAACGGGCGATCGTGCGGCTCGCGACACAGATATGACCCTGCCTCTCTCCGGCATCCTCGTGGTCTCGCTCGAACAGGCGGTGGCGGCGCCGCAGGCGACCTGCCGCTTGGCCGATGCCGGCGCCCGCGTCATCAAGATCGAGCGCCCGGAGGGCGATTTCGCGCGCGGCTATGACGATTATGTGCACGGCGAGAGCGCCAATTTCGTCTGGCTCAATCGCGGCAAGGAATCCGTGGTGCTTGATCTCGCCCGCAACGAGGACAAGGCGCTGTTCGCCGCGATGCTCGCGAAGGCCGATGTGTTCGTGCAGAACCTGAAACCCGGCGCCATCGCAAAACTCGGTTTCCCGATCCCGGAGCTTCGCAAGAAACATCCGCGGCTGATCTGCTGTTCGATTTCGGGCTATGGCGAAACTGGACCCTATAGATCGCGCAAGGCCTATGATCTGCTGGTGCAGGCGGAGTCCGGCCTGGCCTCGATCACCGGCGGACCGGACGCGCCGGCGCGCGTCGGCTTTTCCGTCGCCGATATCGGCGCCGGCATGAATGCCTATCAAGCGATTCTGGAGGCGCTGATCGCGCGCAGCCGCACCGGCGAGGGCGCAACCATCCAGGTGTCGCTGTTCGACGCCATGGCGGAATGGATGACGGTGCCGCTCCTGTCGCATGAAGGCGGCCATCCGTTCCGGCGCATCGGCCTTGCCCATGCGGCGATCGCGCCCTACGGCGTATTCCGCTCCAGGGACGACGCCGACATCCTGATTTCGATCCAGAATGATCGCGAATGGCGGGTGCTGGCCGACCGGGTGCTGGGAGATGCCGCCATCGCCGACGATCCAAAATTCGCCACCAACCGCGACCGCGTGGCGCATCGCTTCGAGACCGACCGGCTGGTCGGGACCGCCTTTGCACGGCACGATGTCGAAAAGCTGACGCAGATGCTGGACACGGCCGGTATCGCCTTCGCGCGGGTCAGCGACTGCGCGCTGCTCTCGTCGCATCCGCATCTGCGCCGTATCACGGTCGACACGCCGAGCGGGCCGGCCACGCTGCCCGCGCCCGCCCCGATCGTCGATGGCGAGCGCCGCTATGGCGCCGTGCCTGCACTTGGCGCGCATACCGAACAGATCCGGGCGGAATTCGGATAACAGGTTTCCGGGCAACAATAAGGAAGGGACTGGGACATGAACAAGGAGATGTACGACAAGGGCCTGTCGATCCGGCGCAAGGTGCTGGGCGATGCCTATGTCGATGCGGCGCTGAACAACGCCGACGATTTCAACCGGCCGCTTCAGGAACTCGTCACCGAATATTGCTGGGGCTATGTGTGGGGCCGTGAGGGGCTCCCGCTCAAGCAACGTTCGATGCTCAACCTCGCGATGATCTCGATCCTCAACCGGCCGCACGAGCTGAAAGCGCATATCAAGGGCGCGCTGACCAACGGCGTCACCAAGGACGAGATCATGGAAGTCTTCCTGCAGGTCGCGATCTATGCCGGTGTGCCCTGTGCGGTGGATTCGTTTCGCATCGCGCGTGAGGTTTTCGCGGCGGAGGAGAAGTGACCTTTGTCATGGCCGGGCTTGACCCGGCCATCCATCGCAGCAAGAGCTTTTTGGTGGATGCGCGGGTCAAACCCGCGCATGACGACGGTGGACGATGCCCGACATTCTGGTAGCCGATATCGGCGGCACCATGAGCCGCGCTGCGCTGGCCGCAATCGGCCAGCGCCCCGAACATATCGTCACCGTCGCCAATGACAGCGTCGCGGGACCGGAAGGCGTGTTCGAGCGCCTGCTCGCCGGCGCCACGAAGCGGCCGCGCGCGGCCGTGCTGGCGCTGGCAGGCCCGGTGCAGGGCGACGACATCGCGCTGACCAACCGCAATTGGCGGATAAAGCTGCCGGAATTGTCGGCGCATTTCGGCATTTCGCCGATCCACGCCGTCAACGATTTCGAGGCGCTGGCCTGGGCGCTGCCCTCGCTGCGCGCCGGGGATCTGCGGCCGCTCGGCGGCGGCCCGGCTGTGCCGGACGGCGTGAAAGTCGTGGTCGGTCCGGGCACCGGGCTTGGCGTTGCCGCGCTGGTGCAAGCGCGCAGCGGCCCGCACGCGGTCGCAAGCGAAGCCGGCCATTCGTCCTTCGGGCCCGCCTATGCCGACGAGGACATGATCTTCCACCGGCTTGCGGAAAAGCGCAGGCCGCTCTCGGCCGAATGCGTGCTCTCGGGCGGCGGCCTGTCGGCGCTGCACGAGGCGATGCATCCGGGCATCATGAAACAAAAGCCGGACATGATTGTGCGGCAGGCGCAGGCGGGCGACCGCGAATCCCGCGCCGCCGTTGCGATGTTCGTGCGGCTGCTCGGCCGTTTTGCCGGCGACATGGCGCTGACGTTTCGCGCCACCGGCGGTGTCTATATCGCAGGCGGCGTTGCGATGCGGCTCGGTCCGTTATTCGATGCGGCGCTGTTCCGCGCCGCCTTCGAGCGGCATCCGCCCTACGAGGCGATGCTGAAAGCGATCCCGTCCGCGCTGATCACCTGCCAAGAGCCGGGGCTGATCGGCTGCGTCGCGCTGGCGGAACGGCTGTTGCGGTGAGCACCTACCCTCCCCTTTGCGGGGCGGGTAACAGGCAGCGACTAACCGAGCCCCATCCCGGCGAAGGCCTCGATGTGGTGCTGCGCGGATTGCGCATCGAAACAGCACAGAACAACGCGCGATAGCCCGCGCGGATTTGCCGATAGCTCCGAGACCACCGTGCCTGCGGCGATTCGCGCGGCGCGATCCTGCGGGAAGCCGTAAATGCCGGTCGAAATCGCCGGAAAGGCAATGCTGGTCAGCCGGTTGTCGGCCGCCACCTCAAGTGCGCGGCGATAACAGGAGGCGAGCAGCACGTCCTCGTCGCGGCCGCCGCCCTGCCAGACCGGGCCGACCGCGTGGATGACGTGGCGCGCCTTCAGCCGGAAGCCCGGCGTGATCCTGACGTCGCCGGTGTCGCAGCCGCCGAGCGCTTCGCATGCTCCGATCAGTTCCGGACCCGCTGCGCGGAAGATCGCGCCGCAGACACCGCCGCCCGGCGCAAGCGCCTGGTTCGCCGCGTTCACGATCGCATCGACATCGAGCGTCGTGATGTCGCCGATGACAAGGTCGATATGCGCCGGCCCGGCTTCGACGGTGAGCAGCGGGGTGTGGGAGGTCATGCGCAAACATTATCCGTCATGCGCGCGCTTGTCGCCACATGAGACGAAGCCTAAGCCGCGGTCTCCTTGACCAGATCGAGCGTGGACCTGCGGCCGACATCGTCGAAATGCCGGTCGAGAAAGCGCCGTGCCGCCCTGCGTCCGGCGCGATGCAGGAGCGCGAAGAAATCGAAATCGGTCTTCAGCCGCGAGCCGGAAAGCCGCTTGTCCATGCCCTCCAGCAGAATGCGGTGCACGTTGACGGCGGCGCCGTTCCGCCCTGCCCCGCGCCCGACATATTCGAGCGCACGCAATTCGGCAGCAAGCGAGGACGCGAACGCGATCTCGTTCATACGGCTGAGAATGTCGCGCGCTGCGGTCGGAGTGTCATCGCGATAGAGCGGCGCAATTTGCACCAGCAGCACGTCGTCAGCGTTCGACGCCACCAGCGGCAGGATTGGCGGATTGCCGGTGAAGCCGCCGTCCCAATAGGGCTCGCCATCGATCTCCACCGCGCGGAACACATGCGGCAAGGCTGCGGACGCCATCACCACATCGGCGGTGATGTCCTCGCGGCGGAACACCTTCAGCCGTCCGCTGCGCACATTGGTTGCCGATACGAACAGGTCGAGGTCGCGGAAATTGCGGATCGCCTCGAAATCGACAAACCGCTCGATCAGGCTTTTCAGCGGATTGATGTTCAGCGGATTGAAATCATAGGGACTCATCATCCGCGTCATCGCGTCAACGAAAAGCTGCACCGGGGAACCGCCCGACGGAAACAGCGCGAACAGCCGGTCGAGCGCGGCGCGTTGCGGGCCGGGCAGGCCGCCCCCGAGGCTCGCCGCCCGCCAGAATTCCGCGAGCCGCCTGCGTGCTTCCTCGGGGCCGCCACGGGCGAGCCCGTCCGCCAGCATGACCGCATTGACCGCACCCGCCGAAGCGCCGGAAATGCCGGAAAAGGCCAGCCGCCCGTCCTCGAGCAGATAATCAAGCACGCCCCAGGTGAAGGCCCCATGCGCGCCTCCGCCCTGCAGGGCCAGATTCACGCGCCTGACACCGGACCCGTTCTTCAGCCCCGTCAGCAGCCGGCTCACGCCGGTCGACATTGTTTTCAGCATGCAATGGTCCGGTTGGGTCGTCCCGGAAACGAAGCTAGACCGGATTTGTTGCATTGCAATAAACCCATTTGTGCATTGCAAACAAATTCCCGCCACATCCCGGGCTTTCCGGTTGGAGTCCGGACCTATATGAGAAAACAATGAGCAGCCCGGTCTTCCCAGCGCCCGATCACGACCACAGCCGCTGCAGCGACGATGCGCTCCGGCATGCGGAGGCGCTGTGCGACAAGCGGGGGCAACGGCTCACGGCCACACGGCGGCAGGTACTGGAAGTGCTGCTGGAACACCACAAGCCAATCGGCGCCTACGAGATCATCGACCGGTCGGCCAGAAAGCACGAAACCCGGCACGCGCCGGTCACGGTCTATCGCGCGCTCGATTTCCTGATCGAGAATGGGCTCGCGCATCGGATCGAAAGCCGCAACGCCTATATCGCCTGCGGCCACAGTCACGCGGCCGGCGACCTGGTGGTGTTCCTGATCTGCGAACGCTGCGGCGAGGTCGGCGAAGCGCCCTCGCAAGCCGTGGCAGAGGCGTTGAAGGCGGCGACGCGCGCCGCAAATTTCTCACCCAATGCCCCGGTGATCGAGATCACCGGCATTTGCGGCCATTGCAGGTAGGCACGCGACCGGAAGGGCATGCCTTGCATTCGGCCGCGACGCTAGCCGCTGCGCCGGCTGTGCTCTAGAAACGCAAGCCACGCTCCCCGCCGGGAACCCGATCCATGACCACCACCGCGCCGGCGCCGCACACCGCCGCAACGCGGCCGCTCGAACTGAGCGCCGCTGCAGTCGTGGTGTTTCTGTGCCTGTGCTGGGGCTTCAACCAGGTCGCGGTGAAGCTTGCGCTCACCGACATTCCCCCGCTGACGCAGGCCTGGGTGCGCTCGGCGGGTGCGGCGCTGATCATCTGGCTCTATGCGCGCTTCCGCGGCATCTCGCTCGACTTTCGCGGCGAGACCTTGCGCGCCGGCCTTCTCGCCGGATTCCTGTTCGGGCTGGAATTCGTTTTCATCTATCGCGCGCTGCTCTTCACCACTGCGAGCCGGGCCACGCTGTTCATCTATGTGGCGCCGTTCGTGGTCGTGCTCGGGGCGCATTTTCTGGTGCCGAACGACCGCTTCCGCTGGTCGCAATGGGCCGGCCTCGTCATGTCGTTCGTCGGCCTGCTGGTGGCCTTCGGCCTGCCGACGCCGGCCGCCAATGCCAATCAGGCGCTGGGCGACATCCTGGCTTTGCTCGGCGGCATCGCCTGGGGACTCACCACGCTCGTCGTGAAATCGACCTCGCTCGCCCGCACCGCGCCGGAGAAGACCCTGCAATACCAGCTCGTGGTCTCGGTGCCGATTCTGGCGCTGTCCGCCTGGCTGTTCGGCGAGACCATCACGCAGATGCCGGGCGCGCTGCCGCTCGCCTCGCTGATCTACCAGACCGTTTGGGTGGTCGCGCTGACCTTCCTGATCTGGTTCATGATGGTGGCCAAATACTCCGCCAGCCGTCTTTCGGCCTTCACATTTCTGACGCCATTATTCGGCGTGTTCGCGGGCCATCTGGTGCTGGGCGACCCGATTACCCCGGCTTTTGCCGGGGCCGTGGCGCTGGTCATCGGCGGCCTCATTCTGGTGAACCGGCCACGGTAAGGCTTCCTTTAGCAGGCCACTCCCTGTACCTGTCCGCCTGAGCTGCCGGGCGCCGGTCGCACCTGCCGTTTTCACATTCGGATGCTAGATTAGGGCAATGGATCAGATTACCTCCGCCGAGCCGCTCGGCGCTCCCGCGCCCCGCCACAAATCGGCGGCCGTCGATATCGGCGGCGTGACCGTCGGCGGCGGAGCGCCGATCGTCGTGCAGTCGATGACCAACACCGACACCGCCGATGTGGAACAGACCGCGCGGCAGGTGGCGGCGCTCGCCCGGCAGGGCTCGGAACTCGTGCGCATCACGGTTGATCGCGACGAGGCCGCAGCCGCGGTTCCGCATATCCGCGACCGGCTCGCCCGAATGGGCGTGCGGGTGCCGCTGATCGGCGACTTCCACTATATCGGCCACAAGCTCTTGGCCGATCATCCGGCCTGCGCCGAGGCGCTCGACAAATACCGGATCAATCCCGGCAATGTCGGCTTCAAGGACAAGAAGGACAAGCAGTTCGGCGCCATCATCGAGACCGCGATCCGCCACAACAAGCCGGTGCGCATCGGGGCGAACTGGGGCTCGCTCGATCAGGAATTGCTGACGCATCTGATGGACGAGAACGCGAAATCGGCGCAGCCGATGGAAGCGCGCGCGGTGATGCGCGAAGCCATGGTGCAGTCCGCGCTGCTGTCGGCCGATCGCGCGGTGGAGATGGGGCTGCCGAAAAACCGGATCGTGCTGTCGGCCAAGGTCTCGGCGGTGCAGGATTTGATCGCGGTCTATATCGACCTCGCACGCCGCTCCGACTACGCGATCCATCTCGGCCTCACCGAGGCCGGCATGGGATCGAAGGGCATCGTCGCCTCGTCCGCAGCCCTCGGCATCCTGCTGCAGCAGGGCATCGGCGACACCATCCGCGTCTCGCTGACGCCCGAGCCGGGCGGCGACCGCACGCTGGAGGTGAAGGTCGCGCAAGAGATTTTGCAGACCATGGGCTTTCGCACCTTCGTGCCGCTGGTCGCGGCCTGTCCCGGCTGCGGCCGCACCACCTCGACCACGTTCCAGGAACTGGCGCGCGACATCCAGTCCTTCATCCATGAATCGATGCCGGAGTGGAAGACGCGCTATCCCGGCGTCGAAGGCCTCAATGTTGCGGTGATGGGCTGCATCGTGAACGGCCCCGGCGAGAGCAAGCATGCCGATATCGGCATTTCGCTGCCCGGCACCGGCGAAGCGCCGGCCGCTCCCGTCTTCATCGACGGCAAGAAGGCGGTGACGCTGCGCGGTCCGACCGTCGCACAGGACTTCAAGGCTCTGGTGATCGATTACATCGAGCGCCGCTACGGCAACGGCGGCGCGGGGCGCACCGCGGCGGAGTGACGCGGCGCGCTTATCGCCGGTGTTTCCGCCGCGACATTGAGGTTGCGACCTTGTCGCCGCCCTCGACCACGGCCCAGAGAATGCCGAAAATCGCCGCAGCAACAAGCGCGAGCACAATCAAGGCTTCGATTGTCATTTCCGCTTCTTCCTCCCTGCACACCGGCTGCAGTGTTTTTTTGGTTTACCGCGTCAACATCATGCCTGCGTCACCGTTCCCGCCATGGCGGCTTAAAAATTCGTAATCGGTGCGATGCGGACGATGCACACGGCCGCACTCCCGCCGCGGTGTCGCGCTACGCATTGCCGGTGCCGCGCGAAGACCCCATATTGAAGCGAAGACCCCATATTGAAACCATGACCGACAACCGCAGCCCCCGTATCGAACGCCCGCGCGTCGAGCCGGAAATCATTCCGCCCAAGGCCCGCACGCGGCGCGGCAATTTCGACAGCATCTTCATGCGTGTCGAAGAGGGCGATGACGGCATCCGCCGTGTCTATCTGAAGAAGCCGGGGCCGTTTACGGTCATTCTGATCCTGCTCGCGGCGGGCGCTGTGGCGGCCTTGTTTTTCCTGCTGCTCGCCGGTTTGATGCTGCTGTGGATCCCGCTGGTCATCGTCGGAATCCTGTTCGCAATCTTTTCCGGTTCGGCGCGCGATCTGTGGTCGCGCGTGCGCGGCATATTCGGCGGCGGGCGCTAGACTAGGTAGTGGACTCATAATGCCTGAGCCAGAGGCGTGACGCCGCCAGTGCGATGGCAGCAAGAAAGTTCCTGGCAAGCTTGTCGTATCGGGTGGCGATGCGCCGGAAGTGCTTCAGCT